>NZ_CP060495.1:0-80000 GCF_014334095.1 Novosphingopyxis iocasae | reverse complement strand
CGACCTTGTGGCGATCGACGTGGCCCGGCCTGTCGACCGCTGCGGCGATGGGCCTGATCGTCTGGGGGCTGGACCGTTGGATATTGCCGCCGATGGCACCGCCGGCACAGCTCGCGATCCTCGTCGCTACCGGCGGGCTATCCTATGTTGCGCTGCTCTATCTCGGCGCGCGCGAGACCTGGGATGAGCTTGTCCGGCTCGTGGTGAAGCGCAAGGCACCGGTGCCCGAACCGGTGCCAGCGGAATAAGCGGAATCAGCTTTTCGCCATCATCCGGCGCAGCGCCCGCCGGTCGAACCATGCATCAGGAAAGCCTTTACGCGGACGCAGCGAATCGCGGTTCGCCGCGTAAAGCGTATCCATCCGCTCGGGCAGCGCCCCCGGCCCCTCGCCGCGCATGATGCTGCTGACCAGCCTGTTCTGCAGATGGCGCACCGAATAATTGACCATCCGATTATACTGCATGGCGAGCGTCGCGGGAGCGAACGCGCTCACCGGCTCGCAATAGAAGCCCGCGCCGCGCACCGGCAGGACCCGCTCGTCATCCCAGTGATCTTCGTTCTTGAGATCGGTCTTGGCGAGCGCGCCGATCAGGCCGTCGTCTCCGATCAGATCGACCGGCAGGCGGATGCCGTCCGCCTTCATGCGCGCCAGAAAATCGCCGCGCAGCGCGTAAAGATCACCGAACAATCCGCGAGTCGCTTCGATCGAATCGCCATAGGCCGCCGCGCCGCGCCCATTCAGCGGGAAACCCGAGACGGCGTTGGCATGGGGATTCGCAGCCAGCGCATCGTCCAGCGCGGCGATCGATCCGGGGGCAACCACCGCGTCGCCGTCCACAAACACATGGGTTCGGGCAAATCCGGAAAGTGTATCGAAATTCAGGCGGTTCCAGCTGCGCGCTTTCCCGCCCTCTGCCCAGTCATGAACGGTGAGGTTCGGAAACAGTCGGGCCACGCCGCGGCCAATGTCCGCCGTTCGGTCCTTCGATCCGTTGACGACGAGATGAATCGCGACCTGCGGGTCACCGAGCGGCAGACTTTCGAGGCACAGCGCGATCCGCCGCTCCTCGTGATGCGCCAGCACGGTGACGATGATCGGCGAAAGGCCGCTCACCGGCCCCTGCGATTCATCCGCACCTGATTGGGAGCCGCTCATCGCGACAGCTTTAGCAGGCAATGCTTGCCGAAAGTTATCCGGAAACGCTCAGACGGTCTGGATATAATCGCGCATCGCGGTCTTTTCCGCCTCGATCCGGTCCATCCGATATTTCACCAGATCGCCGATCGACACGAAACCGACCATCCGCTCCCCGTCCAGCACGGGAAGATGGCGAAAGCGCCTCTCCGTCATTTGCGACAGGGCACCGAGCACTGAGGTTTGCGGTGTCACCGTGACGGCGGGCGATGTCATCGCCTCACTTACCTTGCTGTCGAGGGCGCCGTCGCCGACCGATTGCAGGCATTTGATGACATCGCGTTCGGAAAACACGCCGACCACCTTGCCGTCCGCAATCACCGGCATGGCGCCGATCCGGTTCTGGGTAAGCTTCTCCACCGCGGCGCGCATCGTTTCGTCCGGATTGAGGGCAATGATGTCGCCCGGCGCGCGGGCCTCCAGCAGTTTCGCAATCGTCATGGCACGCTCTCCTCTTCTCTTCCCGCCATGGAGAATGCCTGAAGCGGAGGCTGCTTGCAAAGGTCAGCCGCGAAAACTTTGGTTCGCCGCCATAATCCCCTATATCGGACGGGTAAGCCCCGAGGAGTTTCGACCCGAGCCATGCCCCGCCCCTCCCAACTCGACGATCCGCACTACGCCGCTTTCGCCTGGGGCCGGTACTGGATGCTGATGCGCTGGATGGCACTGGTAACGGGGATCATAATCGTGGTGGCGCTAGGGTTTCTCTACGCCAGCAATGGCTGGGTTTCGGTCCATCTGTACATCGCGACCGGCCTCGGGATCGCCGCGGCCATGCTGTCTTCAGCGGGATTGATGGGACTGGTGTTCCTCTCCAGCGGCAGCGGGCATGACGAAACGATCGAGGACCCACTCGAAGGCGAAGTCGATATCGGCGATTAGTCGGGCTTTTTCAGCTCGAACCTGAGGCGCTGCTCGCCGTTGGCGGGCACGCGCACTTTCCAGGTCGGCACGCCGTCCACTTTTTCCACGCCCCTGCCCCGCTTCAGTTCGAACGGAATGGCGATTTCCGCATCGACCGCACGGGCGAGAGCGTTGGTGAGCGTGAGTTCGAATCGGCGCGGGCGCTTCGGATCGGGCAAGCTCACGGCCATCTGCACATCGGGCCGGTTGCCGAGACCAAGCTCCACCTTCTGCCCCACCGCCTTGTCGCCAAGATCGGTCTGGCCGACGAGCAGCGGCCCGTAATCGCTCGGCTCATAAACCGTGACCTGCCCCTGCGGCAGCGGAATGCCGAGCCCGGAATCGCTGCGGTTGCGCGCGCGCAGCGTCAGTTCCAGCGGTCGCGGTGTCCCGTCCCCGCAGCAGGCGTCCTGCGCTGTGAAGCTGCCCGCATAGAAACTGCGATAGTCCACTGCGGGCTTCACGATCATCGCCACCTGCTTCTGCGCGTTAGCCGCGACGGTTATAGGCTCGGGCACGCGGTAGAGTTTCAGATCGCCCAGATCCTCTTGGGCAGCCTGGATCGCGGCGACCGGAACGGCGGAAGCCATGCGCGATCCTGTCACGACGATCGATTCCCGCGCCGGTGCCATCGCGGGCGGCGGCGGCGGTGGTGGTGGTGGTGGCGGGGCCAGACCAGCTGCCGAATCGAGCGGCAGATCGCTGGTCGTCGTAACGTCCGGCCAGCATTCCAGCCGCAACCGCACCGGAGGGCTTTGCGGCGGACGGGCGGCGCGCTCCTTGTTCGGATTGCCTGCGATGGCGAGCAGCTGCGCGTCGCGAAAGCTCTGGTCGCCGGCATTGGCGACTGTGAGCCAGGCGAACAGACTCAGCACCTGCGCCGAATCGGTCGTGGCCGATCCGCCCGGTGCCTTCGCCTCGACGATGTAATTGGCATCCCAATCGAAACCCTCGGCGAGATAAGTCAGCGTCAGCGTGGCGCGCACTGCCCGCTCGCTCGTCGTCAGCACGGACAGCGTGGGACGCGGGGAGAGATCGGCGGGCACCTCATCGAAAAGGAGCCGTTCTGGCAAGCCGGTGCAGCGCAGCGCCTCGACCCCCTCGTCGGTCTCGATCACTATGCCGCCCTGCGATCCGGTGCGCAGGATCGCATCTTGCGTGCGCACCGCGCCGGACGCGCGGTTCGTCCGCTGCAAAGTGACCCTGCGGCGCAGATAGGCGTCGACCAGACCGGCGGGTGAGAGCAACCTTGCATCGCGGTTCTTCTCGATCACCCCTTGCGGCAGGCCGGAAATGATCGCGCTTTCCGGCAGCATGCCTTCCGACACACCTTCAAAACGCACCTTGGCATCGCCTTGGGGCAGATCGACGGTGCGCGTTTCGGTGATGAGGGCATAGCCGCGCGGGAAACGCCGGTCGATCGGCTGACCCGCGCCGCGATTCGGCGCGCGGTAGATCGCGATCTGAACGGTATCGGCCGCCGACGACACTACCGTCTGCTGTGCCGCCAGCGCGCCGGGCCACAGCAAAAGGGTGATTAGGACAGCGAGCAGCCGCATCGGCGCGGCCCTCAATATTCGGTGTCGAAAATCGCGGTCACGCTCGCGCTGCCATTGGCGGGAACGGGCACCATCCAGCGCACGCTGTCCGCCGAGACGCGATCGCTTTCCAGGCTTTCCTCGACCACGCGCGCTTCGCCATAGAGGCCGTCCTGCGAGAGCGAGACGGTGACAGGCCGCGCCGAGGCGTTGGTGAGTTCATACCGCATGGTGGTACGCCAGCGCGAATCGCCGCGCTTCTCGCGTTGCGCGACGATCGTCTGTACCTTCACATCGAACGCTTCACCGGTGATGATCGACACCTGCGATCCCATCGGCGCGGCGGCAATCGCGCTTTCGCCAATGAATTGCGGGCTGCCGCTGGCATCGCGCATATAGACGCGCACGGTGCCCGCAGGCAGCTGATCGCCCAGCCCGCCCTCGGCAGAGGTGGAGAACTCGATGGCGCTCGACGCGCTTTGCGGGTCGTTGCCGTTGAACCCGCCGACATGGAATTCGTAGGTGCCAGCCGCTGGACTGCCCTGCACGTCGAGGAAGCTTACCTGCTTCTGCTGCGCTTCCAGCACATCGGTGCGGCGGCCGAGCGGATAGAGGATGAAGTCGCCCAGTCGCTCGCGCGTGCCCGTTTCGGTGCCTGCGCGGACCGTCGTGCCGGGCGGCGGGGGCGGCATGGGGTAACGCCGCGTGCGCGCGTTGTTCTGGCGCCCGCCCGAAGGATCGCCCGCCACCAGGAGCAGCGATGCATCGCGGTAGCTGGTGCCGGTGCCGTTGGTGAGCGTCACCCAGCCCTCGACATCGATCGTGCCGGCCGCCCGGTCGAACAGCGCGACATAGTCCGCGCTCCAGCCAAGGCCGGGCGTGAGATAGGCCAGATCCAGCGGTACCGTGCCCGCATTGGCGGATTCGAGCGTGACCGAGAGCGTCGGTCGCGCGCGCAGACCCGGCGGTACCTGATCGAAGATTACGCGCACCGGCAGTCCATCGTCGCGCAGCACCTCGATCTTGCCGTCCACCTCCATGACCACGCCGCCATTAGCTGCAAGGATTTTGGCACGCTCCCGAGTCTCGGCGCCCGTGGCCGGATTGGTGCGCAGAAGCGTCACCGTCTCGCCCACCGCCTTCTGCATCAGCGCGCCGGGGGTAAGAAGATCATAATCGAAATTCTGTTCGACGATGCCGATACCCGACCCGGAAAGCACGACCGTTTCGGGCCGGATCTTCGCAGAGACGTCCGGAAATTCCTGACGACTGCGGCCGCCGGGCAAGGCGATCCGGCGCCGGTCCTGCACCAGCGACTGGCCGTTCTGATAGATGGTCAGGGAAATATCGCCCTGCGCGCTGCCGGCCGTGGGCCGGTCCGCGGGGGGCGGCGTGTCGGCACCGGTCTGCGCTGCAAGCGGTGCGGCGCTGCCAGCCAGCAGCAGCGCGGATATCCAGAAAAAACGCATCATCCCCCCCTTTTCCGTCGGGGGGATGATGCAGCAACTTTACGACATTACAAGGACAAAGCCTTATTCCGCAGCGGTGGCGGCCTGTTCGTCGTTCGAAGCGCGGGGCTTGCGCGGCGCGCGGGGCTTACGCTTGGGCTTTTCTTCCTCGCCGTCGCTGGAGCCGATCGAGGGCGGCAGCACGTCGGCACTCAGGCCGCCGCCGTCCTGATGATCGCCCTTATCGTCCTTCTTGGCGCGGGGCTTGCGAGGGGCGCGGGCCTTTTTCGGCTGCTCTTCGTCCTGCGTTTCGTCTTCGTCCTTACGCTGACGACCACGCGCACGGGCCGGGCGTTCGCCCTCCCCGTCATCATCATCGCTGCGCTGACGACCGCGCGAGCGGCTGGAACGATCATCATCGTCGCCGTCGTCGGAATCGTCATCACGATCATCATCGTCGCGGCTGCTGCGACCGCGATTGCCGCGATCGTTCTGCTGCCCGCGCTGCTGACGGTTGCCGCGGCGGTTGTTGCCGTCGTCGGATTCATTGTCGTCATCGCCATCGTCATCAGAGTCGCGCTGCTGATTGTTGTGGCGCGCCTGCTTCTCTTCCTGGCGGGCCTTGAAGTCGGCCTGCACGCGGAAATAATGATCGGCGAACTGCAGATAATATTCCGTGTTCACGCGATCATCGTTCATCTGCGAATCCTGCGCGAGCTTCTTGTACTTTTCCAGAAGCTGGCCAGCATTGCCGCGTGCACGATTGTCGACGCGGTTCTGATGATCGAACCCGCCGCCACCACCGCGATTGTTCTGCTGACGATTATTATTGTTGCCACGTCCGCGACGGCGGTTGGCCTGACGATTGTTCATAAAAGCTGTCTCGTCCCGATTCTGAAAATCTGCGATCCCCCGGGCGCCCTTACCCTCGGGCGCTTTGGCCTTCTGCCGTCGGAGGGGCGAGACGCCCGCCTGACCGGCTTTATCCTTGTGAAGGCGCTCCCGCGAAAGCGTCCAAAATCCAGAGGTTTCGGGGAAGCCGAATAAGAAGTAGCGAGTCGCGTCGCATAATCCAAGCGGAAAAGTGCGTGGACAGGCTGCTTAGCCTTCTGGGACCAGCACCAGCGCGCGCGGTTTGCCCGCCAGATCGCGGCGAAGCGCCGCCGCAAGCCTGTGCGCGGCCGAGAGCGCGCTTACGGCTTCGGCCTGTTCGTGGCCGATCTCCACGATCGCGATCCCGCCAGGCGCGAGCATTGACGCGAATTGCGGGATCAGCACGGCATAATCGTCCAACCCCTCCGGTCCCGCGAACAGCGCAGAGTGCGGCTCGAAGCCGCGCACGCTGGCGGGCAGCGCGGCTCCGCTTTCCACATAGGGCGGGTTGCACAGGATGAGGTCGAGCGGCCCACCCAGCGCATCGGCCCAGCCCGGCTGTCGCCAGTCCGCCAGTGCGAAAGCGGCGCGCGTGGAAAGGCCATTACGCTCGGCACTGCCGCGCGCGACCGCGAGCGCCGCCGCGCTCGCGTCCATGCCGATGCCCTCGGCCTGCGGAAAGACGCGCAAAGCCGCGAGCAGCAGCGCGCCCGATCCGGTGCCGAGATCCGCGATCCGGCGCGGCGGGTTGTCCGCAAACACATCCCGCGCCGCCTCGATCAGCGTCTCGCTATCGGGGCGAGGGATGAGTACGTCCGGCGTGACGTCCAACGTCAGGTCCCAGAAGTCCTGCGTGCCAAGGATATAGGCGATCGGCTCCCCCGCCGCGCGGCGTTCGAGCAGCGCGGCGAATTCTTCCGGCACAGTGAGATCGGGGAGCCGGAGCAGCATATCCTCGCGGCTGCGCTCCAGCGCGTGCGCCATGAGCAGCTCGGCATCGAGGCGCGGCGTGGGGCTGGAAGCGGTAAGTTGCTTGGCGGCGTCGCGCAGCGCTTCGGCCGCTGGCCGCGCGATCTTATCCGGCATTCACCGCCGCCAGACGCTCGGCTTCGTCCTCGGCGATCAGCGCGTCGATCAATTCGCCAAGTGCATCGCCCGCCACGATTTCGGGCAGTTTGTGCAGCGTCAGGCCGATGCGGTGATCGGTCACGCGGCCTTGCGGGAAGTTATAGGTGCGGATGCGCTCGGAGCGATCACCGGACCCAACCATGGATTTACGCGCGCTCGCCTCCTCGCTCGCCGCGCGCTCGCGCTCCGCTTCGTAGAGCCGCGCGCGCAGAACCTTCAGCGCCTTGGCCTTGTTCTTGTGCTGCGATTTCTCGTCCTGCTGCGTGACGACGAGGCCGCTGGGCAAGTGCGTGATGCGCACCGCGCTGTCTGTGGTGTTCACATGCTGCCCGCCCGCGCCGGACGCGCGATAGACGTCGATCTTGAGGTCGTTCTCGTCGATCTTCACGTCGACCTCTTCGGGCTCCGGCAGCACGGCGACGGTGGCGGCGCTGGTGTGGATTCGCCCGCCGCTTTCGGTCACCGGCACGCGCTGCACGCGGTGCACGCCGCTTTCGAATTTCAGCTTGGCGAACACGCCCTGCCCGGTCACGGAAGCGACCACTTCCTTGTAGCCGCCGACGTCCGAGCTGCTGGCGCTGATAGGCTCGACCCGCCAGCCGTTGAGATCGGCGAAGCGCGAGTACATGCGGAACAGATCGCCCGCGAACAGCGCCGCTTCGTCCCCGCCGGTCCCTGCGCGAATTTCCAGCATCGCGGGGCGCGCATCGGCCGAATCCTTCGGCAGCATCTTGAGCGCCAGCGCATGCTCGGCGGCCGGAATCTGCGCGCGCAACGTCTCCACCTCTTCGTCGGCCATCGCCCGGATATCGGCATCCTGACCGTCCTCGGCCATCATCTCCTCGAGCAGCTTCAGCTCGGCGCGCAGCCGCCGCACCTCCGCCGCGGCCTGCGCCACCGGCTCCAGCTCGGCATAGTCCTTGGACATCGCCACGAACGCCTCGCCCTCGAGCTGCCCGGACGCCATGCGTGCCTGCATCTCGGCAAAGCGCGCCTCGATCTGCGCGATGCGTTCGGGGGAGATGGCGGTCATTTGTTGCTAAGCAGCTTTAAACGGTTCACCAACTCCATACCGATTGAAGCTCCTTTGTCCGCCTCCCAAGCGGCCTGACGTAATCCTGTCAGAAGTACGCCAAGCTCGTTGTCTGGCACATCAAGCTGGCCACCCTCCCTCAACAATTTTATAGTATAGGACTGCTGCTTAACCTCTCGTTCACCGATGATGACCGCCGCATATGCATTTTGGGAATCGGCTTTTTTCAAACGTTTTTTGAGGTTTCCTGAGTACGCCATATCAGCTGAAATCCCCGCTTTCCGAAGCTTCGACATGACATTTAGCGTAGTCTCATATGCGGTATCATCAGCCGGTATAATCACCACGTCGATAGTCGGTATACTGACCCCACCTAGCAACATGGCCAGCCGTTCGATTCCCGCGGCCCAACCGACTGCTGGAGTGCTCGGCCCACCCAAATTTTCTACTAACCCGTCATAGCGGCCGCCCGCGAGCACGGTGCCCTGCGCGCCCAGCCGATCGGTGACGAACTCGAACGCGGTGTGGCGATAATAATCGAGGCCGCGCACCAGGCGGCTGTTGCGGGCCCAGGCAACGCCCGCCGCGTCAAGGCCGCTGCATACGCCCTCGAAGAAGCGCTTGGCGTCGTCCGTCAGATAGGCGTCGATGTCCGGCGCGGCGTCGGCGATGGGCCGGTCGCGCGGGTCCTTGCTGTCCAGGATGCGCAGCGGGTTCTTCTCCAGCCGCTCCTGCGAATCTTCCGAAAGCTCGCCGCGGTGCTGTTCGAAATGCTGCACCAGCGCGGCGCGCCATGCCTCGCGGCTGTCGCCGTCGCCCAGCGTGTTGAGCTGCAGCGTCACACCGTCGGCGATGCCGAGTTCATGCAGCAGTTGATCGGCCATCGCCAGCAGCTCGACATCCGCCTGCGGCTCCCCTGCCCCGATGATTTCGGCATCGATCTGGTGAAACTGGCGATAACGCCCCTTTTGCGGGCGCTCGTACCGGAACAGAGGCCCGTGCGCGGCGAGCTTCAGCGGCACATGCTGCTGCCAACCGTTGGAGATGAACGCGCGCGCGATCCCCGCGGTAAATTCCGGTCGCAGCGTGATCGAGTCCCCGCCGCGATCCTCGAAACTGTACATTTCCTTGGAGACGACATCGGTGGTCTCGCCCAGCGAGCGGGCGAACACCGCGGTGGGTTCGATCACCGGCATCTGCACGCCCTTGAACCCGTAAAGCCTCCGCACGCGATCGAACACGGAAACGACATGCGCGAAGCGCTCCTGCTCCTCGCCGAAAATGTCCTGCGTGCCGCGCACGGGGTGAATTTGATCTGCCTTGGCCATGGGCCGGGCTGTTAGCGGGATATGAAGGGCGGGGGAAGATGGGGAACGGCGCTACGCCGGCACGACGTTTCCTGAATCGATCACGGCGAGAGGCCGACGGTGCATGCGGTTCGTCGAAAAGCCGGAATGATACAGAATAACGGCCCTAGACCGCGCATGGCTTTCCCGGCATCACCTTCTTCCATGAAAACAGCACTTCTTGCCACCGTCGCCCTCCTTTCCATCACCGCTCCGGCCGCCGCGCAGACCGATCCGCGTCCCGCGGGCAACAGCGCACCGGTTCAGGCGCAGCTCTCCGATCAGACGCCGCTGCCGTCCGACACGCCCTGGCCCGGCGGCACGATCGGCCTGAACATCGATGCGACGGACACCGCCCGCGGCATCTACCGCGTTCAGGAAACGATCCCCGTCACCGCGGGCACGCGCGAACTGCATCTGTTGTTCCCCGAATGGCTGCCCGGCAACCATGCCGCGCGCGGGCCGATCAACCTCGTCAGCGGCTTCCAGTTCACCGCGAACGGCAAGACGCTGGAATGGACCCGCAATCCGCTGGACGTGTACGAGATCATCGTCTCGGTGCCCGAGGGCGCGAAAAATGTGGTCGCCAATTTCGTCCACACCTCGCCGGTCGACGGCAGCGAGGGGCGCATCACGATGACGCCCGAAATGCTGAACCTACAGTGGGAAAAGATGAGCTTCTATCCCGCGGGCCATTACACTCGCCGCATCGCGGTGAAGCCGACGGTGCAGTTCCCCGCCGACTGGACGGTGTTCACCGCGCTCGACGGCCAGAAAGTGGGCGGCGGTAATGCGGTGACGTGGGACGTCGTCGATTATGAGACGCTGGTCGATTCGCCGATCTTTGCCGGCAAATATGCCAAGCAGTGGACGCTCGACCCCGAAGTGAAGCTGGACGCGATCGCCGACAAGCCGAAATATCTGGAGCTGGCGCCCGAAAACCTCGCCCATTTCGAGAAGCTGGCGGACGAGGCCGACGCGCTGTTCGGTGCGCGTCATTTCGACCATTACGACATTCTTCTGGCGATGACCGACAAGATGGGCGGCATCGGGCTGGAGCACCATCGCTCGGCCGAGAACCAGTATGAGCCGACCGCGCTGACCGACTGGGCAGCGATGGACTGGGATCATAATGTGGTCAGCCACGAGCTGGTCCATAGCTGGAATGGCAAGTTCCGCCGGCCTGCGGATCTCTGGACACCCGATTATCGCACGCCGATGCAGGACACGCTTTTGTGGATGTACGAAGGCCAGACGCAGTTCTGGGGCTGGGTGCTCGCCGCGCGTTCGGGCCTGCAGACCAAGCAGACCTTCCTCGATGCCTTTGCGACCTATGCCGCCAATTATTCGGAAGGTCAGCCTGGCCGCGCCTATCGCTCGGTGGAGGATACGACGCATGATCCGATCATCAATTCGCGCCGTCCCCTGCCCTATTCCTCGCTCAGCAGGAGCGAGGACTATTATGTCGAAGGCGCTCTCACCTGGCTGGAGGCGGACCAGATCATTCGCGACGGCACCGGCGGCAAGAAGGGCCTCGATGATTTCGCCAAGGCCTTCTTCGGCAAGACCGACGGCGACTGGGGCGAGCTGACCTATGATTTCGACGAGATCGTGGAAACGCTGAACGGCGTCTACGCTTACGACTGGGCGAACTTCCTGCGCACGCGCCTGTACGAGCCCAATCAGCCCTCGCCGGTCCGTGGCATCAACATGGCCGGGTACAAGCTGGTCTGGAAGGACGAGCCCAACAGCTACGACAATGGCCGCGCGCAGAATTACAACTACACCAACCTGTTCTACTCGCTGGGCGTGAACCTTTCGAACAGCGGCGAGGTGACGTCCACCCTGTGGGACGGCCCTGCCTTCAACGCCGGGATCGTGGACGGCAGCACCATCGTCGCGGTGAACGGCCAGGCCTATTCGAAGGAAGGCATTATGGACGCGGTGACCGCGGCCAAGGATTCCAAGCAGCCGATCACGCTTCTGGTGAAGCGCGGCGATGTCTACCGCACGGTGGACATCGATTATCATGACGGCCTTCGCTATCCCTATCTGGAAAAGGCGGTGAAGGGCGAGGCCGGTCTCGACCGTCTGCTAGAGCCGCGCACGAACTGAGCGCGACTTTTCTTGAGAAACATCTCCTCGCCTCGGCACAAGCCGGGGTGAGGCAGAGCTTTATTGGCGCGGGGCTCTACACCGCGCCGGCCCAGAACAATTGCCGCCTTGCCGTTGTGCACTGCAACCCGCTAGGGGCGCTCGCAAATACTTTACAGGGTAAGGACATCTTCCATGGATATCAGCAAGATCCCCACCGGCGACAATCCGCCGGAAAGCCTCAACGTCGTCATCGAGGTGCCGGTCGGCGGCGAGCCGGTGAAATATGAATTCGACAAGGAATCGGGCGCGCTGTTCGTCGACCGTATCCTCCACACGCCGATGCGCTATCCGGCCAATTACGGCTTCGTACCGCACACGCTTTCGCCCGATGGCGATCCGCTCGACGCGCTGGTCGTTGCACGTTCGCCCTTCATGCCCGGCTGCGTCGTGCGCGCCCGGCCGATCGCTGTGTTGAACCTGGAAGACGAACATGGCGGCGACGAGAAGCTGCTGTGCGTGCCGATCGACGGCACCTTCCCTTATTACCGCAAGATCGCCGAAAGCGGCGATCTGCCAGAAATCGTGATGCAGCAGATCGAGCACTTCTTCACCCACTACAAGGATCTGGAACCCGAAAAATGGGTCCGGGTCGGCAAATGGGGTAATGCCGAGGAAGCACGCCAGATCATCCTGGAAGCGATCGAGCGCGCGAAGGGCTGAACGCCGCCGCGACCAATCAATCCGTAGTCCCGAGCTTGTCGAAGGGCGCTTCCCCGCTTAGCATCTTGCTTTGTCGTGAAGCGCCCTTCGATCTTTCGAATGGATCGGGACCTCTGGAGTGCCCCCATGCATAAGGCCGTTATTCCCGCCCTCCTTCTGCCCCTGGCGCTTGCCGCCTGCGCAACGCCGCAAACGCGCGTGCGCAACGGCCTGACCGATCTCGGCCTCAGCTACCCCATGGCCGATTGCATGTCCGAGCGGATGGTCGATCGCCTGTCGCTGCGCCAGCTCCAGCGCCTGTCCAGTCTGGACGGGTTCGAAGGCAAGAAGCCGGGCGATATTTCGATCAACGAATTCATCCGCATTACCCGCGGCCTGCAGGACCCGGAGGTTCTGGGCGTCGTCACTTCGTCCGGCGCGATCTGCGCCGTGACGCGCTAAGGAGACATTGCCGATGCGCCGCCCCGCCGCATGCCTGCTGCTGCCCCTGGCTCTCGCGGCTTGCAATTTCGCCGCCACAGGCTCCGAAGCCGAAACCGAAGCGACAAGCGCCGCTGCCGCGGAGCCCGCTCCGGTCGCTACTGCAACCGCAGATGCGAATACCCTCACCGCCACCGGCTGGGGGCCCTTGCGCATCGGCATGACCCGCGCCGAGGTGATCGAGGCGCTCGGCCCCGATGCGAACCCGCAAAATGTCGGCGGCGCAGAGCCCGAACAGTGCGATCAGTTCCGCCCGCAGCGGGCGCCGGAAAACATGCTGCTGATGATCGAGCAGGGCAAACTTTCCCGGATCGAACTAGGCGGGCCCACCGATATCCGCACGCCGGACGGCTTCACCGTCGGCGATGCCGCCTCCGCGATCAAGGCGAAGCTGGGCGCGCGTCTATCCGCGCAGCCGCACAAATATGTCGATGCCCCGGCAGAATATCTCTCCGTCTGGCAGAACGGCGTGACACCCGGCGAAGGCGGCTATGTCGACGATCCGTCAGCGCGCGGCATCGTTTACGAGGTTGGCGCGGACGGACGGGTGGACCATATCTTTGCAGGCGGCCCGGCCATCCAATATGTCGAAGGCTGCGCCTGACTGAGGGGCCGTTCGGGTGCTGCTTCGGCACCCTACCCCCTAGCCTTGCCCGCCCGGCTATGCTTTAGCCGCACACAATCGATTCCAACGAACCGGTCCAAGGACATCTCCCCATGAACATTCACGAATATCAGGCCAAAGAGCTTCTCGCCAAATACGGCATCGGCATTCCCACCGGCTATCCGGCCATGACCGTCGAGGAAGCGGTAGAAGGCGCCGAAAAGCTGCCCGGACCGCTCTATGTCGTGAAGGCCCAGATCCACGCCGGCGGCCGCGGCAAGGGCACGTTCAAGGAGCTGGAAGAAGGCGCCAAGGGCGGCGTACGGCTGGCCAAGTCGATCGACGATGTGCGCTCGGACGCCAAGGACATGCTCGGCAACACCCTCGTCACCGTGCAGACCGGCGATGAAGGCAAGGAAGTGAACCGCCTCTACGTCACCGACGGCGTCGACATCGAGAAGGAATATTACCTCTCCATGCTCGTCGACCGCGCTTCGGGCCGGGTCGCCATGGTCGTATCGACCGAAGGCGGCATGGACATCGAAACGGTGGCGCACGACACCCCGGAAAAGATCACCACCATCACCGTCGATCCCGCCAAGGGCTTCACCGACGAGGACGGCAAGAAGGCCGCCGACGCGCTGAAGCTTTCGGGTTCGCTGGCCGATGAGTGCGTCTCGCTCACCAAGAAGCTCTACCAGGCCTTCACCGGCCTCGACTGCGCGATGATCGAGATCAATCCGCTCGTCGAAACGAAGGACGGCAAGCTGCTCGTCCTCGACACCAAGATGAGCTTCGATTCTAACGCGATGTTCCGTCACCCCGACGTCGAAGCGCTGCGCGACGAGAGCGAAGAAGACCCGATGGAAGTCGAGGCCTCGAAGTACGACCTCGCCTACATCAAGCTGGACGGCGACATCGGCTGCATGGTGAACGGCGCAGGCCTCGCCATGGCGACGATGGACATCATCAAGCTGAACGGCGCCTTCCCCGCCAACTTCCTCGACGTCGGCGGCGGCGCCGATAAGGAGAAGGTGACCGCGGCGTTCAAGATCATCCTGAGCGATCCGGCCGTAAAGGGCATCCTCGTCAACATCTTCGGCGGAATCATGAAGTGCGACATCATTGCCGACGGCATCGTCGCAGCGGCCAAGGAAGTGAACCTCTCGGTTCCGCTGGTAGTCCGCCTCGAAGGCACCAATGTCGAAAAGGGCAAGGAAATCCTCGCCAATAGCGGCCTGCCGATCGTCAGCGCCGATAATCTCGGCGATGCCGCGAAGAAGATCGTCGCGGAGGTCAAGGAAGCCGCATAAGCGCGCCTGACCTTATCATCACATGCATTTTTGCGGGCCGGAGGCGAGTTGGTCGCTTCCGGCCCGCACTCCTATCTGCTCCGGACAATCTTCCATCGGACCGGCCTCTGCCCGCCCGGTCCCGTTTCGGGCGAGCGGTATGGCGCGCGGCCGCGCTCAGCTGCCCCCTTTTTCAACGAAACGTTTCGCTTTCCCGCTCGTTACGGGGTGGCAATCTGTCATTCGAACTGCTACGTAACGTTTACGTCAACGTAAAGCTGCTGGCTCTCAAGGAAAGGATACCGCATGAAAGCCCTCGTGCCCGTCAAACGGGTGATCGACTATAATGTGAAGCCGCGCGTCAAAGCCGACGGCTCCGGGGTCGATCTCGCCAATGTCAAAATGTCGATGAACCCGTTCGACGAAATCAGCGTCGAAGAAGCCATCCGCCTGAAAGAAGCGGGCAAGGTCGAAGAGATCGTGGTCGTTTCCATCGGCCCGGCCAAGGCGCAGGAAACGCTGCGTACCGCGCTCGCCATGGGCGCTGACCGCGGCATTCTGATCGAAACCGATGACGAGGTGGAGCCGCTGGGCGTCGCCAAGCTGCTGAAGAAGGTGGCCGAGGAAGAAGAGCCCGGCCTGATTATCCTCGGCAAGCAGGCGATCGACGACGATTCGAACCAGACCGGCCAGATGCTGGCGGCGCTGATGGATCGTCCGCAGGGTACCTTCGCCAACACGGTCGAGCTGGAGGGTGACAGCGTCACCGTGAAGCGTGAGATCGACGGCGGCCTGGAAACGGTGAAGCTGCAGCTTCCCGCAATCATCACCACCGATCTTCGCCTGAACGAGCCGCGCTATGCGTCGCTGCCGAACATCATGAAGGCCAAGAAGAAGCCGCTCGATACCAAATCGCCCACCGATTACGGCGTCGACATCGCACCGCGGCTGAAGACCACCAATGTCTCCGAACCGCCCGTCCGCCAGGCCGGTATCAAGGTCGAGGATGTGGACCAGCTGGTCACCAAGCTCAAAGCACTGGGAGTTGCCTGATATGAAAACCCTGGTTCTCGTAGAACATGACAATGCGTCGGTGAACGACGCCACTCTGGCCGCCGTCACGGCTGCCTCGCAAATGGGCGAGGTCCATCTTCTCGTCGCCGGCAGCGACTGCGCTGCGGTCGGTGAGCAAGCCGCGAAGATCGCCGGCGTGGGCAAGGTCCATGTCGCCGACGATCCGGCCTATGCGCATATGCTGCCCGAAGCGGTGGCCGCGCTCGCCGCCGATCAGATGGGTTCGCACGATGCCTTCGTCGCGCCCGCCACCACCAACGGCAAGAACATCGCACCGCGCGTCGCTGCACTGCTCGACGTGATGCAGGTGTCGGACATTCTGTCGGTCGAAGGCGACAAGACGTTCACCCGTCCGATCTATGCCGGCAATGCCATCGCAACGGTCCAGTCGACCGACGAGAAGCTGGTCGTCACCGTGCGCGGCACCGCATTCGACAAGGCCGAAGCCGAAGGCGGCTCGGGCGAGATCGAAGCCGTGTCCGGCCCCACCGGCAACGGCAGCAGCGAATTCGTCAGTCAGGATCTCGCCAAGAGCGATCGTCCGGAACTGACCAGTGCCAGCGTGATCGTGTCCGGCGGCCGCGCCTTCGGTTCGAAGGAAAGCTTCCACGAGCTGCTCGATCCGCTTGCCGACAAGCTGGACGCCGGCGTCGGTGCCAGCCGCGCCGCCGTCGATGCGGGCTATGCGCCCAACGACTATCAGGTCGGCCAGACCGGCAAGATCGTCGCCCCCGAATGCTATATCGCAATCGGCATCTCCGGCGCGATCCAGCATCTTGCGGGCATGAAGGATTCGAAGACCATCGTCGCGATCAACAAGGACGAAGACGCGCCGATCTTCCAGGTCGCGGACCTCGGCCTCGTCGGCGATCTGTTCAAGATCGTGCCGGAGTTGACCGAAAAGCTCTGACGCTTTTCATCGATCAAAACACCGAAGGGCCGCGAAGCGATTCGCGGCCCTTTCTTATTGCCCCAGCACCTCGTCCACCCATTCGGGCACGATCTGCCCCGCGGGCCCATGCCGCGCCTCATGGAAATAATGCGTGCCTTGGCTCGGCTCCAGATTGAGTTCCAGACAGCGCGCGCCCGCTCCCCGCGCTTCGGCCACGAAGCCGGCGGCGGGATAAACCGCGCCGCTGGTGCCGATCGAGACGAACAGGTCCGCCGCGCCAAGCGCTGCATAGATGCGGTCTATCTCGTACGGCATCTCGCCGAACCAAACGACATCGGGCCGCAGCGATCCGGCCGCGCCGCATTCCGGACAGGCAGGACGATCGATCAGGTCCTGCGTGATCCGGGGCCGCGCATCGCAGGTGGTGCACCAGGCGTGCGCAAGGTCCCCATGCATATGCACCGGGTCCGCGCCTGCCCGCTCGTGGAGATCATCGACATTCTGGGTGACGAGCAACAGCCCGCCCTGCCATTCGCGCTGCAACCGAGCGAGCGCGCGGTGCGCGGCATTGGGCTCCACGCCCGCCGCGCCTTTGCGACGCGCATCGTAGAAATTCAGCACCAGATCGGGATCGCGCGCGAACGCTTCCGGTGTCGCGACATCCTCCACGCGGTGCCGTTCCCACAGCCCGCCCGAATCGCGAAAGGTATCGAGCCCCGATTCGGCGCTGATACCCGCGCCGGTCAGGATGACGATATTGCCGTCCGGCGGGAGCGTCATCAGCCCTTCAGCGCGGCGCGCACCGCGTCGAGCGCCTCAGGGGCCTTGTCGCCGTCCGGTCCCCCGCCCTGCGCCATGTCGGCACGGCCACCGCCACCCTTGCCGCCCAGCTCCGCCACGCCCGCGCGCACCAGCGCCACCGCGTCGAACTGTTCGGTCAGATCGTCGGTCACCGCCACCGCGAACGCCGCGCGTCCTTCATTCACCGCCGCCAGCGCCGCAACGCCGCTGCCGAGCTTGTCCTTCATATCATCGAGGATCGAGCGCAGTGACTTCGGATCGACGCCGTCCAGCGCCTGGCCGAGGAACTTGGTGCCGGCGATTTCCTCGATCTCCGGCCCGGCAGACGATCCACCGCCTCCGCCGAGCGCCAGCTGCTTCTTCGCTTCGGCCAGCTCGGCCTCCAGCCGGCGGCGTTCCGCCACCAGCGTGCCCACGCGCTCGGCCACCTCTTCGGGGGCCGCCTTCAGCGCGGATGCCGCCTGCCGCAGCATCGCCTCGCGCCCCGTCAGATATTGCCGTGCAGCCTCTCCGGTCAGCGCCTCGATCCGGCGCACGCCGCTCGACACCGCGCTCTCGCCGACGATCTTGAACAAGGCGATATCGCCCAGCGCATCGACATGCGTGCCGCCGCACAGCTCGATCGAATAATGCTTATCGGTCTGGCGGCCCATCGAAAGCACGCGCACCTCGTCGCCATATTTCTCGCCGAACAGCGCCAGCGCGCCCGCCCCCACCGCGTCATCGGGCGACATCAGCCGCGTCGTCACCGGATCGTTGGCGCGAATTTCCTCGTTCACCTCGGCCTCGATCGCAGCGATGTCCTCATCGCTCAGCGCCGTGGGGTTTGAGAAGTCGAACCGCAACCGTTCGGGCGCCACCAGGCTGCCCTTCTGCGTCACATGCTCGCCCAGCCGTCCGCGCAGCGCCGCGTGCAGCAGATGCGTCGCGCTGTGATTGGCGCGGAGCCGGTCGCGCCGCTCGCCGTCCACCAGCATCTGCACGCCGTCACCGATCTTGATCGTGCCCTTTTCCACCGTCGCATGATGCGCGTGAAGGCGCCCGAGCGGCTTGGACGTGTCGCTCACGCTGGCCGCGAAATCATGGGGGCCGGAAATGCGCCCGCTGTCACCCATCTGCCCCCCGCTTTCGGCATAAAAGGGCGTCTGGTTGGTAAGGATAACGCCGCGATCCCCTTCGGACAGTTCGGACACTTCCGCCCCGTCCTTCACCAGCGCGACGATGGTGCCCTCACCCTCGGTCGCCTGATAGCCGATGAACTCGCTGCCGCCCTCGCGCTCGGCAATATCGAACCAGACCTCGCTGTCGGCGCTTTCACCCGAACCCTTCCAGGCGGCGCGCGCGGCCTTCTTCTGTTCGGCCATGGCGGCGTCGAAGCCTGCGCGGTCGACCGTCAAGCCGCGGGCACGCAGCGCATCCTCGGTCAGATCATAAGGGAAACCATAGGTATCGTAGAGCTTGAACGCGGTCTCACCGGGCAGTTCTGCACCCTCACCCATGTCTTCGGTGGCGTCGTCCAGCAGACGCAGGCCCTTCTCCAGCGTCTGGCGGAAACGGGTTTCCTCGCGCTCCAGCGTTTCGCGGATCAGCGGCTGTGCGCGGATCAGTTCGGGATAGGCCGCGCCCATTTCGGAAGCGAGCGTCGGCACCAGCCGGTGCATCAGCGGGTCCTTCGCACCCAGCAGATGCGCGTGGCGCATTGCGCGGCGCATGATCCGCCGCAGCACATAGCCGCGCCCTTCGTTAGCGGGCAGCACGCCGTCCGCCATCAGGAAGCTCACCGAGCGCAGATGATCCGCGATCACGCGGTGGCTGGCACGCGTTTCGTCCGTTTCCGGCTGATCGGTGAGGTCCACCGACGCGGCGATCAGTGTCTTGAACAGATCGATATCATAATTGTCGTGCACGCCCTGCATCACCGCTGCGGCGCGCTCCAGCCCCATGCCGGTGTCGATGGAAGGCTTGGGCAGATCGCCGACGATCTCCCCCTCTTCCTGCCGGTGCTGCATGAAGACGAGGTTCCAGATTTCGACGAAGCGGTCGCCATCCTCTTCCGGCGTTCCGGGCGGGCCGCCCCAAATGTCATCGCCATGATCGTAGAACAGCTCGCTGCACGGACCGCAGGGGCCGTTGTCGCCCATCGCCCAGAAATTGTCCTTGGTGGCGATGCGGATGATGCGGTCATCCGGCAGCCCCGCGATCTTGCGCCAGAGATCGAACGCCTCATCATCGGTGTGATAGACGGTGGCAGTGAGGCGGTTGGGATCGATGCCCCATTCCTTCGTCACCAGCGTCCAAGCATGCTCGATCGCCTGTTCCTTGAAATAATCGCCGAACGAGAAATTGCCCATCATCTCGAAGAAGGTGTGGTGCCGCGCGGTGTAGCCGACATTGTCGAGATCGTTATGCTTGCCGCCCGCCCGCACGCATTTCTGCGCGCTGGTCGCCCGATCATAGGGCCGCGATTCCAGGCCGGTGAACACGTTCTTGAACGGCACCATGCCCGCATTCACGAACATCAGCGTCGGATCGTTATGCGGCACCAGCGGCGCAGAGGGCACGCGCTCATGCCCGGCGTCGGCGAAATAATCGAGGAAACTACGGCGGATGTCGTTGGTCGATGTCATAGCGCCCATGTAAGCGGCCAACGGGGCGCGCTCAAGCGCGATCAGCCTCGCTGCCAGACGGCGACCTCATTGCCGTCGGGATCGGTAAATTCGAAACGGCGTCCGCCGGGAAATTCGTAGATGTCGCGCACTAGCGTGCCGCCCGCGGCCAGGACAGCCTCGCGCGATGCCGCTACATCGCTGCTCTCGAACACGGGAAGCGGCGGCAGCTTGCGGTCTGCGTCTAGGCCCAGATCAGTGTCGTCCGTGGTGGTCGCACTATAGGTCGGGCCGAAGTCGCTGAAGGTCCAGCCTAAGGCCGCGGCGTAGAAATCGCGGGCCGGCGCAGTAGCGGCAACGGAGAGCTCGACATAATTGAGGCGGACGGTCGGTTGTCCGGTCATTATCGGTTCCTTATCCGAATGGTCGATCGATCGAGGGTGGCGGGGTTGTGAAGAATTGCGGGCCGGTCTCGGTCATGTGGAAACAGTCTTCCAGGCGCACGCCGAACTGGCCGGGGGCGTAGAGGCCGGGTTCGTTCGAGAAACACATGCCGGGGGCCAACGGCGTCGCTTCGCCATGGACGAGGTTGACCGGTTCATGACCCTCCATGCCGATGCCATGGCCGGTGCGGTGCGAGAGGCCCGGCAGTTCGTAGCGCGGGCCGTAGCCGAGCGATTCGTAATAAGCGCGGACGGCATCGTCGACCGATCCGGCGGGCGCGCCAAGCTGCGCGGCCGCCAGCGCGACCTGCTGGCCGCGCGCGACCTCGTTCCACACGCGGGTCTGTTCGGCGGTCGGGTCAGCGCCGAAGACGAAGGTACGCGAGATGTCCGACTGATAGTCCTCGACCGAACAGCCGCAGTCCATGAGGACGATGCCGCCGCGTTCAACGCGCTGCGGCTTGCCGCTGCCATGGGGATAGGCCGATGCTTCACCGAGCAGGATCAGCGACCAGGGGTCGCGACCGCCCAGAGCGCGCGTCGAATCATCCATCATTGCGCCGATCTGCGCGGGCGTCATGCCTAGTTCGATCCGGGGATAGACGTGGCGATAGGCCGCGAGCGTCACGTCGTTCGCGGTCTGCATGAGCGCGATCTCAGCGTGCGTCTTGCGCATGCGGCAACCGCGGACAACGGGAGCGGCTGAAACCAGAGGGGCCTTCGGAAGCGCTTGGGCGAGCCCATCGGAGGCGAAGAAGCGGACGGTCTCCTCGATGCCAATGCGGGAATCGGCGAGGCCGCGTTCCGTCAGGACCTGGGCGACCAATCGGGTCGGGCTCTCGTCTTCCTGCCAGACGCGGATGTCGGCGTCGATGCCGAGCGACTCGGCAACCGAGGGACGTTCGAAGAAGGGGGTGACGATGACGGGATCGCCGCTGGCCGGGATGATCGCGGCGGTCAGCCGTTCGCTGCGCCACCAGCGCACGCCGCTGAAATAGACGAGGCTGGCCCCGGGTTCGATCAAAATTGCGCCGATGTCGTTGTCAGCCATCAAGGCCTGCGCGCGTTTCAATCGCTCGGCGCGTTCCGCACGTCCGATCGGGATAGCGCCGCCGGTGATAGGCTCTAGTTCGGCGGCCGTGCCGGCTTGCGCACGAAGGCCCGTCAGCGGCGCGGACGCGAGCGCCGCGGAGCCTAGCGCCATCGAGCCCAGAAGACGGCGGCGCGAGAGAGCCGGGCTGCCCCGCATCATGTTCAACTTCATCATGTTCGCTTCCCTCCGTATCGCACCGCAGACCCTAATAGCTGTCCGAAAGGTCGCAACGGTCACGATACGGGAGGAGCATGTTTGCGCCGTCAGTCGGCGTCCGGGCCGACCATCATCTCTTCGGCTACATCGTCTTTCTTGCCGCGGATCTGCGCTTCCAGCTTTTCGAGCATCTCGGGATTCTCGCGCAGGAAGTTTTTCGCATTCTCACGGCCCTGGCCGATGCGGGTGCTGTCATAGCTGAACCAGGCACCCGCCTTTTCAACAATGCCGGCCTTCACGCCCAGATCGATGATCTCGCCGATCTTGGAGATGCCCTCACCATACATGATGTCGAACTCCACCTGCTTGAACGGCGGGGCGACCTTGTTCTTCACCACCTTCACGCGCGTGGCGTTGCCCACCACTTCGTCGCGGTCCTTGATCTGGCCGGTGCGGCGGATGTCGAGGCGCACGGAGGCGTAGAATTTCAGCGCGTTGCCGCCGGTCGTCGTCTCCGGATTGCCGTACATCACGCCGATCTTCATGCGCAGCTGGTTGATGAAGATCACCATGCATTTGGACTTGGAGATGGAGCCGGTCAGCTTGCGCAGCGACTGGCTCATCAAACGCGCCTGCAGGCCGACATGGCTGTCGCCCATCTCGCCCTCGATCTCCGCGCGGGGCACCAGCGCCGCAACCGAGTCGACCACCAGAATGTCGATGGCGTTGGAGCGCACCAGCGTGTCGCAGATTTCCAGCGCCTGCTCGCCCGTATCGGGCTGCGAGACGATAAGGTTGTCGATATCGACGCCCAGCTTCTTGGCGTAGACCGGATCGAGCGCGTGCTCGGCATCGATAAACGCCGCGGTGCCGCCCTTCTTCTGGCATTCGGCCACCGTGTGCAGCGCCAGCGTGGTCTTGCCCGAGCTTTCCGGGCCGTAAACTTCGATGATGCGCCCCTTGGGAAGGCCGCCGATGCCGAGTGCGATATCGAGGCCGAGCGAGCCGGTGGAGATTGCCTCGATCTCGATCGCCTCACGGCTACCCAGCTTCATTGCCGAGCCCTTGCCGAAGGCGCGGTCGATCTGCGCCAGCGCGGCGTCGAGTGCCTTTTCGCGGTCCATGTCGCTTTTTCTTTCGTTCGATTCGATGACTTTGAGTTTGGCGGCCATATCACGTCCCCTGCACTGGTTCAGCAATGCCGTCGGCGCGACGGCAATTTTGGTGATGTACCGCATTTGTTCGCGCGGAACAAGTGGGGAACGATACTCGCCTGTTCGAACGTTTCCGTCAGTGCGAGAAATTGCGGCCCGCTAGCCGGTTCAGGGCGAACGGATGTCGGTTCGATGGCGCAGGAGCGCTACTTTCCCGCCCGTTCTTTCCGCAACACATCGCCCACCGCTTCGGCGATCTGCTGCACGCTGAACGGCTTGGGCAGAAAGGCGACATTGTCGAGATCGATGCTCTGGCGCAGCTGTTCCTCGGCATAGCCGGACATGAACAGGATCGGCAGATCGGGCCGCTTCTTGCGCAATTCGCGCGCCATGGCTGGACCATCCATATTGGGCATCACCACGTCCGACACGATCAAGTCATAGGCCCGGCCCTGCGCGAAAATCTCCAGCGCTTCCTCACCATCGCTCGCGGTTTCCACGGTGTAGCCCTGACGCGTGAGCGCGCGTTCGGCCACGGCGCGCACCATATCCTCATCCTCAACCAGCAGGATCGTGCCCGTGCCCCAGGTGTCCTGCGGCTTTTCCTGCGCCTTTTCGATGCGCCTTCCGGTTTCGCCCCGCGCGGTCTTATGCACCGGCAGAAACACCTCGAACCGCGCGCCGCCGCCCTTCACGTTGCGCGCAAAGATATAGCCGCCCGATTGCTTGACGATGCCATACACTGTGGACAGACCAAGGCCGGTGCCCTTCCCCATTTCCTTGGTGGTGAAAAAGGGTTCGAAGATCTTGCCCAGTACATCCTTCGGAATGCCGGTGCCACTGTCGGTGACCGAGAGGCGGATATAGTCCCCTTCCGGCAACACATCGCTCTCCATCGCGCGCACATCGGCGGGGCCGACGGCGGCGGTCTCGATCGTCACCGTGCCGTTCTTCGCGCCGGAGCGGCGCACGGCATCGAGGATCGCATCGCGCGCGTTAACGCCCAGGTTCACGATCACCTGTTCCAGCTGCCCCGGATCGGCGCGCACGGGCCCCAGGCCCCGCCCATGCCGCACCTCCAGCTTCACCTGCTCACCCAGCAGCCGCTTCAGCAGGTTCGATACGTCGGAAACCAGATCGGGTAGCTGCAACACCTGCGGGCGCAGCGTCTGCTGGCGCGAGAAAGCGAGCAGCTGGCGCGTCAGGCTGGCGGCGCGGTTGGAGTTGTTCTTGATCTGTTGAATGTCGTCATAATGGCTGTCGCCCGGCGTCAGGCGCAGCAGCATGAGATCACAGTGGCCGATGATCGCGGTCAGGATATTGTTGAAATCATGCGCGACGCCGCCCGCCAGCTGGCCGACCGCTTCCATCTTGGTCTGCTGCGCGATCTGGCGCTTCAGCTTGGTCTCCTCGCCCGAATCCTTCAGGCTCAGCATGACCGCGGCCTCGCCGAGGCCGCGCACGCCCGACAGCGTAAGTGAGAGCACCTCGTCCGGCCGTCCATGCGGGCGCACCGCCAGGTCTCCGCTCGTCAGCTGGCCACCGGCATGGCGGCGCACCGCATCGGCCAGCGCGCCCTTGTCCTCGCGGATCACCAGATCGCCCGGGTACGGCGGCAGGCTGCCATCGGCGAGGCCGGCCATTTTCGCAAAGCTGTCATTGGCGAACAGGAAGCGCCCGTCGCGGTCCAGCAGGGCAAGGCCCAGCGGCAGATTGGCGAGCAGGTTCTCGACATGCGCAAGCGCGGCCGTGCGATCATGAACCGCGCCGTCATCGTCGCGCAGCAGAACGAGTGCGGGGCCATCATCCCGGTCCGCCTCGATCGGCAGATGGACCAGCCGCAGCGGCACGCCGCGCCGCCCTTCGGTCTCGAAAAAGATCGCGCCGCGTTCGTCCGACCGCAAATAGGATGCGAAATCGCGTCCCGTCAGGTTTGCCGCGCCGTCGCCCGTCGCGCGCAGGGCAAAGGCGCTATTGCAGGCGCGGATCCGGCCTTCGGGGCCAAGCGTGACCGCCATGAGGCCGGAACGGGCGAGCAGATCACCCAGATTGCCGGAAACGAGCTCGGCCGCTTCCACTGCAAGGCTGCGGCGCAAAAACGGCTCGAACTGCCAGACCATATAATCGTCGCTCGCGCCCGACCGGCGCAGCGCCACGCGATATTCGGCGGCGCCGCGCGACAGCATCGGCAATTCGGAGCGGCCATCGCGCCAGGCGCCGCGCAGCGCGGTGGCGATGTCTTCGGCACCCTTACCGTCGAACTGGAGCGCCGCCGGTGGACGCGGCCCACCCATCCAGCGAGAATAGAGATCGTTGGCGCAGACCAAGCGTCCGGCGCGGTCCGTGATCGCCAGGCCGAAATCGGCGAAGTCGGCGGCGGCATGGGTGACGGACCAATCCGGCGGCAGCACGTCCTGACGCGGGGCATGGTCCACATTCTGGCGGAAAAGCAGCGCAAATGCGCCCAGGCACGCCATGCCCGCAACAAGCCCGGCGGCCAGCACGACGCTGTCCGTTGCGGCCCATAAACAAAAGGCGGACAGCGCAAGCGCACCGCCCACCATCAAGGATAGGGGGAGCCGGGCCGCGGCATCGAAACCGCTTGTCGCTGCCTTGGCTCCCCCGTCGTTCAAATCAGTTCCTTACCAGATGCGCACCCGCTGATCCGGTGCGAGATAGAGCTTGCTATCAGGCTGCGGATCGAAGGCGTCATACCATTTGTCAAGGTTGCGCACGACCCATGCGCGCTGCTGCGACGGGCTGTGCGGATCGGTGTTGAGCCGCTGCGAGAGATTGGCCTCGCGATAATTGCGGCGCCACACCTGCGCCCAGCCGAGGAAGAAGCGCTGATCGCCGGTCAGGCCGTCCAGCACCGGAGCTTCCTTGCCGTTCAGCGAATGGCGATAGGCGTCATAGGCCACGGTGAGGCCGGCAAGGTCGCCGATATTCTCGCCGAGCGTGAACTCGCCCTTCACATGTTCGCCGGGCAGCGGCTCATATTCGTCATATTGCGCGACGAGCGCCTTGGTCGCCTTGTCGAAGGCGGCGACGTCTTCGGGCGTCCACCAGTCGGACAGGCGGCCGTTCTCGTCATATTTAGAGCCCTGATCGTCGAAATGGTGGCTGATCTCATGGCCGATCACTGCGCCGATGCCGCCATAGTTGATCGCCGGATCGGCATTGGGATCGAAGAAGGGCGGCTGCAGGATTGCGGCCGGGAACACCACTTCGCTCATGCCGAAATTGGCGTAGGCGTTGACGGTTTCGGGCAGCATACCCCATTCCCAGCGGCGGATCGGCTCGCCGAGCTTCGAGATATTATCGGCATATTGCCAGTTATTGCCGCGGATCTGGTTGCCGAACAGGTCGTCCGACGTGATTTCCAGATCGCCATAGTCCTTCCAGCGGTCGGGATAGCCGACCTTCACCGTGAAGTTGGCGAGCTTGGCCAGCGCGCGCTCCTTGGTTTCGGGCTGCATCCATTCCAGACCCTGGATGCGGCGGCCCATGGCAGCGAGCACATTGTCGACCAGCTTGTTCATCGCCGCCTTGGTTTCCGGCGGGAAGTAACGCGCGGCATATTCCTGGCCGACTTCCTGGCCGAGCACGTCCTCGGTGAAACCGACGCCGCGCTTCCAGCGCACTTCGCGCTCGGGCGTGCCGTTCAGCGTGGTGCCGTAAAAATCGAAGCTTTCATTGGCGATCGCTTCAGGCAGAACGTCCGACAGATTGTCGAGGCTGCGGATCATCAGCTGATCCTTCAGCACGCCCATGTCCGCATCGCCGATGATGCGGGCGATGCCCTGCACCGCGCTCGGCTGCGCCACGATCAGCTCCTGAATTTTGGGGCTGGTCTTCTGCAGCATCGCGGCAAGATCGAGGCCGGGTGCCATCGCCTGCAGATCGGCAACGCTCATCTTGTTATAGGTCTTGGTGGCGTCGGAACTGTCTTCCTTGTTCCAGTGCACCTCGGCAATGTTCTTCTCAAGATCGAAGACCGCCTGCGCGCGGGCGGCGGCATTATCCTCGCCCGCCAGTTCGAACATCTTCGTCAGATGCGCGATATATTTCGTGCGAATATCCTGAAAACGCTCGGAGTCGCCCAGATAATAGTCCCGGTCGGGCAGGCCGAGGCCGGCCTGATACATGTTGAAGATATAGGTGTCAGGGTTCTTGTCGTCCTGGCCGACATAGCTCGCAACCGGCCCGCGCACGCCGTTCTTGGCGGCATCGACCAGCAGCAGCGCATAGTCTTCCTTGTTCTGCAGACCATCGATCTGGCTCAGCCAAGGCTGGATCGGCGCGAGGCCCTTGGCCTCCACCGTATCGGTGTCGAGATAGCTAGAGAAAGCCCGGCCGATGCGGCTGTTCGGGTCCATCTTCGCCTGCTCGAGCACATTCTTCACGCGCTCCTGGCTGAGGTCCGCCAGCGCGGTAAACATGCCGTAATTGGACTTGTCGGCAGGGATGGCCGTGCTTTCTGCCCAGCCGCCATTGGCATAGCCGTAAAAATCGTCACCGGGACGGATCGAGGTGTCCATGCCTTGCATATCGAACCCGAAATCGCCGATTTCAGCCTTACCATCGGCGCGGCTTGCCTCCGCCGAGGCATCAGCATCGGCGGACAGGGCGCTCTCGGCCTTGGACTCGGTGTTCGCGCCCGCCTGCTGTGCGGCGGCGGGATTTGCGGCCAGCGCCAGCGGAGCGGCGGCCAGAAGAAGCATGGTGCGCAATGCAGTCATATTCGATCCTCGGTGAATTATTTTGTTGTCGGCCCCGATGAACCGGGAACCGGTGCCGCGCAAGCCATGCGGCCTGCCAATCGGCGGACGGCGAAAATCTGACGATAAACGACGGCGGTTTACGCCAGGCTGAATGGAAGCAGGAGCAACATCGACCTCTACTGGGCAGCGCGTTCGCGTTCGCGCTCCCGCTCGCGTTGCCGGCGGCGGATGGCATAGGCGCGCAAGCGCCCGCGCCGCTTCTTGCCCTGCTTGAAACGCCAGGCGAAGCTTGCCAGCAAATAGCCGACCGAGGCGAACAGGATGCCGAGCACCACCATGCCAAAAGCGGTCACCCCCGCCTCGCGCAGCAGCCAGCTTAGCCAGCGGCCGAACTCGCTCTGCACCTGATTGTTGAGCGGCGCGCCCACCGTCATCGCATCGATGCGCAGGATAAACCGCCCCAGCTTGTTCGCCACCACGACCCAAAAGGGATAGGTGATCGGGTTGGTGATGAAGGTGGTTGCCGCCGCGATCGGCACATTGGCACGGATCGGCCAAGCCAGCAGCGCGGCCGCGAAGATCTGTCCCACCGGAATCCAGAACCCAGCCAGCATGCCCAGTGCGATACCGCGCGGCACGGATCGGCGCGTGAAGCGCCACAGGTCCGGCCGCATCACACGGTCAGCAAAGGGTTTCAGGAAGCGATTGCGCCCCATCTCGTCGCGCGTAGGCATCTTCATGCCCAGCCGATGATGCAGCGGGCGCTTTTCGTCAGCCATGCTGACGCATCAGGCGGCCCTGTTCCCGTTTCCAGTCGCGTTCCTTCTCGGTCGCGCGCTTGTCCGGAGCCTTTTTACCCTTGGCGAGCGCCAATTCGACCTTCGCTCGCCCGCGCGAATTGAAGTAGATCGACAGCGGCACCAAGGTCATGCCCCTGCGCGCCACCGCGCCGTAGAGCTTCTCGATCTCGCGGGCATGCAGCAGGAGCTTGCGCGGCCGCTTGGGCTCATGGTTGAAGCGGTTGCCGTGGCTGAATTCGGGGATGTTGGCGTTCACCAGGAACACCTCCTCGTCGCGCACCTCTGCGAAACTCTCGGCGATCGATCCCTCGCCGAAGCGCAGCGACTTCACCTCGGTGCCGGTGAGCGCAATTCCCGCCTCGAACGTCTCATCGATAAAGAAATCGAACCGCGCGCGCCGGTTCTCGGCGACGGTCTTGGCTTTATCAAAGGTGGTGGGGCGAGGTCGGGCCATGGGAGGGGGCGTATATAGGAAGGTTGCAGCGAATGCGAAGGGGCGTTTGCGATCCGGGCAGGAAAGTTCGGTGCCGATCGAAAACCGCTGCGCCAAGCTTGACGAAGGGCGCCTTTCCCCAGCGAGCAGCGTCGTGAATACTGCGCACCATCTGCGCCTCTGACAGGCTCAGAACTTACGAATCCGTGTCTGTTGCCCCTCCTGCTTGTGGGAGGGGAGAAGGTCAGATCAGCCCGGCATGTTCCAGCGCCGCATCGATCGTCCTGCGGGCTTCCTCGCGCGGCTCCAGAATCGGCAAGCGTACCTCCGTCGGGAAGTCGGGGCGCATACGCGAAACCGCATATTTGGCCGGGCCCGGAGAGGTGTCGCAGAACATCGCGCTGTGCAGCGGATAGAGCTTGTCCTGCAACTCCAGCGCGCGGGCATAGTCTCCGGCAAGACAGGCATTCTGGAAATCGGCGCACAGCTTCGGCGCCGCATTGGCGGTAACGGAGATGCAGCCTTTGCCCCCCATCGCCATGAATCCCAACGCCAGATAGTCGTTGCCCGAAATCTGCGCGAAATCACCGCCGCAGGCGATGCGCTGGCGCGGGATGCGTTCCATATCCGCCGTCGCATCCTTCATGCCGACAACGGACGGAAGCGCGGCCAGCTTCGCCATCGTCTCCACCGAAATGTCGACCGCGGTGCGCCCCGGAATATTGTACACCACGATCGGCAGGTCGCAGCCCGCGGCGACATGTTCGAAATGTGCCAGAATGCCTTCCTGGCTGGGCTTGTTGTAGTAGGGCGGCACCATCAGTCCGGCATCGGCACCCGAATCCTTGGCGCGCTGCAGATTGACAAGCGCCACTGCGCTGTCGTTGGAGCCGCAGCCTGCGATTACGGGCACCCGGCCCGCCGCCTGCTCCACGCACACGCGCACAACGTTGAAATGATCGTCGATCGTCTGCGTCGCCGCCTCTCCGGTGGTGCCGCAGGGGACAAGCGCGTGACTTCCGCTCTCGATCTGCCACTCGACGAATGCGCGAAACGCCTCCTCGTCGAACGCTCCGTCGCGAAAGGGCGTCACCAGAGCGGGAATGGAGCCGGAAAACATTGATCGGATTCTCCCGAAAGGGCAGTGCATGAAGATCAACGGCGCGGCGCGCAGTTCGCGCCCGCCATCCCCGTTCAGCGCCTGATAAGGAGCCAAGCCCTATCATGTCCAGCATGGTAAAGCGTCTCTCCGTTCCCCTCGCCCTCCTCTGTTCCACCAGCGCCATGGTGCCCGCCTCCGCGCAGCAGCAGCTCGTGCCGGAAAGTTTTGCCGCGCGAAAGAGTGGTGCGCCAACCGCTCTTTTGCCGGCTGCACGGCAGGCCGCGCAGCAATCCGGTGGTGGTTATCGCAGTTCTCCGGAGTTCGGCGAGCCCAAGCCGCTTGCGCCCGCACCCGGCCAGCAGGCGCAGTCCACGATCGACTGGACCCCGCCGCCGACGCAGCAGGTCCAGCAGCAGGCACCTGTTCCGGCTCAACCGCAGCCAGCCACGGTTCAGCCGCTCGATCCCGCCGCCGCCTCGCAGCTTCAGCAGCAGTGGGATGCTGCAGCCGCGCAGCTCGCCGACCCGAGCCGCGGCAACATTCCTGCCGCCTTCCAGCGTTGGAAGGCCCTGAGCCAGAGCGATAATCTGGGCTTTGCCGATTATGCCGGCTTCCTGATGAGCTATCCCGGCTGGCCCGGCGAAGAGCGGATGCGCAAGAATGCCGAACAGTCGATCGAGCTGGGCAATTATTCGCCGTCGCAGCTTATCGGCTTCTTCCAGCGCTTCGAGCCGGTGACCAATACCGGCCGCGCGCAATATGCCATCGCGCTGGCCAATAGCGGAGACCGCGTGCGGGCGCTCGACTGGGCGCGAAAGGCATGGACCGGCGGCCCGCTGTCAGACACCGCCGAGACAATGCTGCTCGGCATGTTCGGCGCGCAGTTCACGCCGCAGGATTATGACCGGCGCATCGATTCGCTGATTTGGGCGGGCGCGACTGGCGATGCGGGCGATCTGCTCGCTTATGCGACGCCCGAAAAGCGCCAGTTGTTCATGGATCGCCTCGCTATCAAAACCGGTAGCGGGGACCGCGCTTCGGCGCTGGCCCGCAATGATCAGGCCGCGCTCAGCGATCCGGGCTACCTGACCGACCGCGCCACCTATGGCCGGGCCAATGGCCAAAGCTGGGAAACGCGCCAGCTTCTCGCCAATCGTCCCAACCTCGCCAGCTATCCGGAAGACCCGGAGGAATGGTATGAAACGCTGCTCGTCAACGCACGTGCGGCGGAGAACGACAACCAGAACGAGCTGGCCTATCGCATCGCCAGCCGCGTCGAAGATGCGTTTCCGCTGGGCACCGACATCACGGCGCAGCCGCTCGGTGTGCGCGACGATTACACCAGCCTCACCTGGCTTGCCGGGCAGACCGCTTATTACAAGCTGGGCCGACCCAGGGATGCCGCGCGCATGTTTGCGCTTTACGGCGCTGCCGCACGCTCGCCGCAGACTATCACCAAGGGCCTCTACTGGGCGGCAAAGGCTTCCCAGCAGGCCGGTGACACGGCCGCGGCCAACCAATATTGGGAGCAGGCCGCGAAATATTACGACCATTTCTACGGCCAGCTCGCGCTCGAAAAACTCGGCCGACCAATTCCGAAGGTGACAAAAGACGTCGCCAAGCTGACGGCATCGGGCAAGCCCGATTCCCGGCCGATCTACATGGCCGCACAGGCCGCCGGGCAATATGGCAGCTGGCAGGATCAATCGACCTTCCTGCGCGCCATCGCCAACGAGGCGAAGAGCGAGCAGGAGCATCTCGCCGCGGTCAACCTGTCCACCTATCTCGGGCGGCCCGACCTTGCCGTGATGGCAGGCCGGAATGCGCGGGTGAACGAGCTCGACGCCCTCATCCCCTTCGCCTTTCCCACCGTGCCGGTGCCCAGCGAGGAATCCTATAACTGGACGATGGTCCACGCCATTGCGCGGCAGGAAAGCCAGTTCGACCGGGAGGCGCGCAGCCACGCCGGGGCAAGCGGCCTGATGCAGCTGATGCCGGGTACCGCGCGCGAAGTCGCCGGGCGGCAAAACCTCAGCTATTCGCCGAGCGCGCTCACCAGCGATCCCAGCTACAATATCCGCCTCGGCTCCAGCTACTTCCAGCGGATGCTCGATTATTATGACGGCAATTATCCGCTGGCCGTGGCGGCGTATAATGCCGGGCCGGGGAACGTGAACAAATTCATCCGCGCCAATGGCGATCCGCGAAACGGCGGCGTGGATATCGTCAAATGGATCGAGGAAATCCCGATCTACGAGACCAAGAACTATGTTCAGCGCGTGCTCGAAAACGCGGTGATGTACGATCAGCTTTATCCCGAGCATGCGCGCTTTGGCAGCGGCAAGACACGCACGATCAGCAATTATCTGGGAAACTGAGCATCGTTTCCATGAGCGAGCGTACCAACCCGATTACGCATGCGGGCTATGCGGCTCTGCGGGCGGAATATGAGGAGCTGTTCCAGGTCGAGCGGCCAAAGCTCGTCGAAACGGTGAGCTGGGCCGCCGGCAATGGCGACCGCAGCGAGAATGGCGACTATATCTACGGTCGTAAGCGCCTGCGCGAGATCGACCGGCAGCTGAACCGCCTGTCGAAGAAGATGAAGCGCGCTCAGCCAATCGACCCTGCCGAGCAGCCGGACCGCAGCCGCATCTATTTCGGCGCCACGGTTGAACTGGCGGACGAAGACGATGAGCGCCGCACGGTGACGCTGGTCGGTGATGACGAAGCCGACCCCGGCGCGGGCCGAATCGGCTGGAACAGCCCGCTATCAAAAGCGCTGCGGCGCGCGGCGGTGGGCGATCTGCGCGTGGTACAGCTTCCCGCAGGGCCGAAAGAATGGGAAGTGATGGCAATCAGCTACCCGGACGCGGGCGACGGCATTAGCGGATCAGCTTGAGAAGGCGGCTTTAGCTTTACGCCTCTTCCCCGGTTGCCTTTTCCCACGCCACTTTTGCGCCCTTCTGCACGGCATAACCGATGGCAAAGGTGACGATCACCGGGAACACAACCTTCACCGCTTTCTCGGCCACCGCGCCCCAGAGAGCGCCTTCCACGCCGCTGTCGCCGTCTTGCCTGTCGATAAGTGCGCCGATGATGGATCCGAGCATGGTGGGTCTTTCTGATCTGGGATTGATCCCACCAAAGCGCCGGAAAGCTATTTCGGTTCCGCGCGGCCCTTCTCGTTCTTGCCCCAGCCGAGCGCCTTTTTCGCCGCCTTGGCGACCTGCTTGTCAAGCTCGGGAAAGTCCGCTGGCAACGCAGCATCCAATCGATCCGCCACCGTGGTCAGCGCAGCAATGCGCGCGGCTTTCTTGTCATTCCCGTCGACCACGGTCCACGGCGCCCAGCGCGTGTCGGTCCGCGCGAACATGTCGTGCATCGCCGCCAGATAGTCACCGCGCTTCTTGCGATTGCGGAAATCGTCGGTGGTGATTTTCCAACGCTTGTGGGGCTTTTCCAGGCGATCGATGAAGCGCCGGTCCTGCTCCTCCTGGGTCACATGGACAAACAGCTTGATCAGGATCGTGCCCAGATCGGCCTGGCTCGCCTCGAACTCGTTGATCTCGTCAAAGCCCCTCGTCCACTCCGCCTCGCTCGCAAAGCCTTCGACACGTTCCACCAGCACACGGCCGTACCAGCTCCGGTCGAAGATCGACCAGTCGCCCTCGCCCGGCAGATCGCGCCAGAAGCGCCAGAGGAAATGACGCTCCTTCTCCGGCGGGGTGGGCGCGGCGATCGGGAAGACTTCGAAATAGCGCGGATCGAGACCGGCGGTGAGGCGCTTGACGATGCCGCCTTTGCCCGCCGCATCCCAGCCTTCCAGTAGCAGGATCGCGCGCTTGCCGTGCACGATCATTCGCGCCTGCAGCCGTGCAAGCCGATCCTGCAAATCTTTCAGCTCATAGGAATAGTCGCCCGCCAGGGGCTCGCCGCGTTCGTAATCGGACAAGTCGATCGTCATGCCGTGCTTTTAAGCAAGCCGCCGCGGCCGCGCCAGAGCGTTGCCGCGGCTGTCCATGGGAGGGACGGATCAGTCGCCGATAATATCGGTGCGCGTGGTTTCCCCGGCTTCCGCCTTGGGCTGTTCCATCAGGCGAATATGCACGTCGCGCAGCTGGCGCGGGCTGACCGCGGAGGGCGCGCCCATCATCAGATCCTGCGCGCGCTGGTTCAGCGGGAAGGCGATGACTTCGCGGATATTCGGCTCGTCCGCGAGCAGCATGACGATCCGGTCGATGCCCGGCGCGGAGCCGCCATGCGGAGGGGCGCCCAGCTTGAAGGCTTCGATCATGCCGGAGAAGTTCGCGTCTACATCTTCCTTCGTGTAGCCCGCGACCTCGAACGCCTTGTACATGATGTCCGGACGGTGGTTCCGGATCGCACCCGAGCTCAGCTCGTAACCGTTGCATACGATGTCATACTGCCAGGCCAGGATATCGAGCGGATCCTTGGTTTCCAGCGCCTCCATCTCGCCCTGCGGCATGGAGAAGGGGTTGTGACTGAAATCGACCTTTTTGAGGTCTTCGTCATATTCGAACATCGGGAAGTCGACGATCCAGCAGAATTTGAAGCAGCCCTGTTCGATCAGCTCCAGCTCCTCGCCCACGCGGGTGCGCGCGGCACCGGCGAGTTTGGCGGCTTCCTTTTCCTTGCCAGCGGCGAAGAACAGGCCATCATTCTCGCCCAGGCCCAGCTCGTCATAGAGCGCGGCCATCTTGTCCGGCCCGTGGTTCTTCGCAATCGGCCCGCCGAACTCGCCGCCCTTGCGGGTGACATAGCCGAGGCCGGCGAAGCCCTCGCGGCGCGCCCAGTCGTTCATATCGTCGAAGAATTTGCGGCTCTTGCCTTCGGTGTTCGGCGCCGGGATCACGCGCACGCGTCCGCCGCCGCCCACTATCTTCTCGAACAGGCCGAAGCCCGATGTCTCGAAGTGCGAGGTCACGTCGCTGATGATCAGCGGGTTGCGCAGATCGGGCTTGTCGCTGCCATATTTCAGCATCGCTTCGGCATAGGGGATGCGCGGGAATTCACCGGCGGGCGTCACGCTCTTGCCGCCTGAGAATTCCTCGAACACGCCCGCCAGCACCGGTTCGATCGCCTGGAACACATCTTCCTGCGTCACGAAGCTCATCTCGAAATCGAGCTGGTAAAACTCCGGGCTGCGGTCGGCGCGCAGATCTTCGTCACGGAAACAGGGCGCGATCTGGAAATAGCGATCGAAACCGGCGACCATCAGCAGTTGCTTGAACATCTGCGGGGCCTGCGGCAGCGCGTAGAACCGGCCCGGATGCAGGCGGCTGGGCACCAGATAGTCGCGCGCGCCTTCGGGGCTCGACGCGCCCAGGATCGGCGTCTGAAATTCGGAAAAACCTTGGTCGGTCATGCGCCGGCGCAGCGAGGTGATGACCTGGTTGCGCAGCATGATGTTGGCATGAACGCGCTCGCGCCGCAGATCGATGAAGCGATATTTGAGGCGAATGTCCTCGGGATATTCCTGCTCGCCGGCCACCGGCAGCGGCAGTTCGTCCGCGGCGGATTGGATGGTCACATCGCGCGCGAACACCTCGATCTCGCCGGTCGGCAAGTTGGCGTTCACCGTACCTTCGGCCCGGGCCTTCACTTCGCCATCGATCGTGACGACGCTTTCCACGCGCAGGCGATCTAGGATCGGCAGCGCCGGGCTGTCCTCGTCCGCGACGATCTGCGTCATGCCGTAATGATCGCGCAGATCGACGAACAGCACACCGCCATGATCGCGCTTGCGGTGCACCCAGCCGGACAGGCGGACGGTCTCTCCGACATCGGCGGCGCGGAGCTGGGAGCAATTATGGGTGCGATAGGCGTGCATGGCGTGATACCGTTCAGGATAGTTTGAAATCGGCGCAGATGTGTTGCGCAATATGCGGGCGCTAACACAGGGCCGAGGGCATAATGTCAAGCGTCCCGCCCCGCGCGCGCCCCAAATCCGGAAGTCCTGAGCCTGTCGAAGGACGTTTCTCCTCCTAGCGCTGCATCCGATAAGCGCCCTTCGACAGGCGCAGGGCTACGGGAGTGGGGTGAACTGCATGCATGCCACTAGGCACTCCACCCCAAGCTGTGTAAGCCTTGCGACACTCATGAAAATACATCCCCTGATCACCCAGTCCGCCCCGCTTGCCGAACTTTGCGAGCGTCTTTCCAAGGCCGATTTCGTCGCCGTCGACACCGAGTTCATGCGCGAGAACACCTATTATCCGCTGCTCTGTCTGGTGCAGATCGCGGATGACAAGGAAGCCGCCGCGATCGATCCACTGGCCGACGGCATCGACCTGAAGCCGCTGTGGGACCTCCTCGTCCACAATGAGGACGTGTTGAAGGTCTTCCATGCCGGCGGACAGGACGTCGAGATCGTTTACAACCACGCCGGCGGCACCCCGCATCCCATGTTCGACACGCAGATCGCTGCGATGGCGCTGGGTCAGGGCGAGCAGATCGGCTATTCCAACCTCGTCTCGCTATGGCTCGGCCACACGCTCGACAAGGGCGCGCGCTTTACCGACTGGAGCCGCCGCCCGCTCGACAAGCGGCAGATCGATTATGCGATCGGCGATGTGACGCATCTGTCGGAAATCTTCCCGATGATGCTGGAGAAGCTGAAGGAGACAAACCGCGGCGTCTGGCTGAACGGCGAGATGGAGCGGCTGACCGATCCGGCCAACTACGCCAATGATCCCGAGGAAGCGTGGAAGCGCGTGAAGATCCAGTCGCGCAAGGCCGATGTGCTGGGCCGCCTGAAGGCGCTGGCCGCGTGGCGTGAGCGCGAGGCGCAGGACAAGGATTTGCCGCGCGGGCGCATAATGAAGGACGAGACGCTGGCCGATATCGCCGGCCATCCTCCGCGCGAACAGAAGGATCTAGCGAAGAAACGCGGGCTGTCCGGCGCTTGGGCAAATAATGACATCGGCCGCCGCATGATGAAGGTGCTGCAATCGGCCGAGCCGCTCGATTCCGACGACATGCCCGATCGCAAGAACCGGCAGGGGCCAGGCAGGGACGGCGCCCTGGTGGCGGACCTTCTGAAATTGCTGCTCAAGATCCGCTCGCGCGACATCGATGTGGCCTCACGCCTGATCGCCAAGGCGGGCGATCTGGAACGGCTGGCCGCGGGCGAGCGCGATGACATGCCGATGCTGGAAGGCTGGCGCTACGAACAGTTCGGCCGCGATGCACTGGACCTCGTCGAGGGGCGCCTTGCCTTCGCGGTGAAGAACGGCAAGCTGAAGATGACGCGCACGGAGGACACGGAATGATCCGCGCGGTCCTTCTTGCACCCTTCTTTCTTGGAGCATGTGCGATGACCCAGGACGGCGCCCGCCTGCCGGGCGACATGACGGCCGAAGTGCCGATGGACGAGGCTGGCGGCTTCGCCTGCAAGGCGGAGGCTGCGGCCAAGCTGATCGGCCAGCGCCCCAGCGAAGAGCTAGGGCAACGCGCAATCGACCTCAGCGGCGCGAGAAGCCTGCGGTGGATCGGCCCTGGCATGATGGTGACGATGGATTTTCGCGAGGACCGGCTGAACATCCGATATAACGAGGATTACCGGGTGACGAAAATCGACTGCGGCTGATCGCCGATACTCAGGCGACCTCCGCTCGCAGTCCCATATAGCTCGCCAGCTGGCCAAGGCGCTTTTCCACCGTTTCGGAGAGCAGCGCTTCGGCATCGGCGCTCAGGATCAGCCGCTCACCCTCCACCCGGATGCCGCTTTCCTTCAGCGGCGCGGCCATGCCGGCGCTGATCCGCTGCGCAAGTCGCATGGCGAGGCCCCAGGCGATGGCGCGCTCGATTGCTTTCGCCCCCGCCAGAGCGCCGCCGCCGGGAAAGGCCGAGGTGCCGCCGCCGAAGCTGGTGTAGAGCGCCTGCCCCAGCATCTCACGCCCCGCGCCGTCGATGCCGACCCAGTTCCCGTGAAGCCCCGCCTCCAGCCCGCGCTCGGCCCGGAAATCCGGGTTCGCGCGCCACGCGACATCGCCAAGGTTGCAGGCCGCGCGGCGCAGACGCTGCCATTCGGCGCTGTCGCTCTCGAACAAGGGCGCGATCCATTCATCAACCGCGATGCCGTGCAGCGGAAAGCGCCCCTCTGCCCGGCCCATGTCCGCGGTTCCGGCGAGCAGCGGATCGGCGCTCCGCATCTGCGCGTCCAACGCGTCGAAATGCGTGCCCTCGCGCACGCCGAAGGCGGAAATCAGAATATTGCTGGGCTTCAGCTGCTCCACCAGCAGCGCCAATAGTCTGCTCGCCTCGCGCATATAAGGCACGCGGCTCGATCCGACGCCGGGCACCTTGCCGATCTCCGCCGCGTCCATGGCAGCAACCCTGTCGGCGAGCTTCACGGCGCGCGCCGGCGCGATCTCATAATGATGGACCACGCGCAGCGGCCAGTCGCCTGCCTCCATGTCGATACGCGCCAGCGATCGCCAGCTTCCGCCGACCAGATATAGCGGCATCGGCTTGTCCTTGATGGCAAGATCGCTCTCGGCAAGGGCCTTGCCGAAGCGCTTGGCAAGTGCGCCCGTGCCCTTGTCCAGGATCGGCTTGGCGCGAAGCACGCCGAAGGGCAGCGATACGCCCTGCTTCACCTGCCCCTTGCCGATCCGGGCAATCTCCAGACTGCCGCCGCCCAGATCGCCGACCCAACCTTTGGCATCCGGAAAGGCGGCGAGCACGCCCATGCCGGCGAAATAGGCCTCTTCCTCGCCGCTCAACACCCGCGGTTCGAACCCGTGCGCGCGGGCACCTTCCAGAAACTGATCGCCATTTTCGGCATCGCGCACCGCGGCGGTGGCAATCACGTCCACCCGCTCCACCTCGAACCGGTCGCACAGCAAGCGGAAGCGCGAGAGGGCACGCAGCGCACGCGCGCTCGATTCCTCGCCGATCCGGCCCGTTGCCGCCAAGTCGCCGCCAAGGCCCGCCATTACCTTCTCGTTGAAGATCATGGAGGGCGCGCGCGGATGGCCGGAATGCACCACCAGCCGTACCGAGTTGGAGCCGATGTCCACCACCGCCGATCGCATGCTGGGCGTTGCCGCGGCTTCGGGGGCGGCGGCCTTGCTGCGGCGAAGGATCACTTGGGCTTGCGCCGGTCGAGCCGCAGCTTGGGCACCGATTTCGATTTCTTGAGCGCTTTGCCGCGCCCGGACAAGGAGGGGTTTGTCATGAAATACTGGTGCAGGTTGAAGCGCTTACCCTCCGGCTGGACGCGTTCATACTGCCCCTCACCATCCATTTCCCAGCTCTGTTCATTATCGATCAGATTGGCGACCATCACCTGATCGAGCACCTGGTCATGCACGGTGGGGTTTGAGATCGGCATCATATATTCCACGCGCCGTTCCAGATTGCGCGGCATCCAGTCCGCCGAGCTGATGAACAGCTTTGCGCCGTCATTGGGCAGCGCGCGGCCATTGGCGAAAGCCCAAATGCGGCTGTGCTCCAGAAAGCGCCCGATCACGGATTTCACGCGGATGTTTTCCGACAGGCCAGCGATACCGGGCCGCAGACAGCAGATGCCGCGCACGACCAGATCGATCTGTACGCCCGCCTGGCTCGCCTCATATAGTCGGTCGATCATCTGCGCATCGACCAGCGAGTTCATCTTGGCCCAGATGGCGGCGGGCTTGCCGTCTGCGGCGTTCGCCATTTCAGCCGCGATCAACGCCTCCAGATCCTGCCGAAGATAGACCGGTGAAATCGAGATGCGGCTGAGCTCGCCCGGTTCGACATAGCCGGTGATATAGTTGAACAGCTGCGCGGCATCATGCCCGGCAGCCGGATCGGCGGTGAAATAGCTGAGATCGGTGTAAATTTTGGCGGTGACCGGGTGATAATTGCCGGTGCCGAAATGGCAGTAGGTGCGGTAGCCGCCCTCCTCCTTGCGCACGATCATGGTGACCTTGGCGTGCGTCTTCCACTCGATGAAGCCATAGACCACCTGCACGCCCGCGCGTTCGAGCTGCGCCGCCCAGGCAAGGTTCTGTTCCTCGTCAAAACGCGCCTTCAACTCCACTACCGCCGTCACGGACTTGCCTGCCTCCGCCGCGTCAATCAGGGCACGGATGATGCGCGACTGGCGCCCCGCGCGGTAAAGCGCCAGCTTGATTGCGACGACATCCGGATCGGACGCGGCCTGCTCGATCATGGCAACCACCACGTCGAAGCTTTCATAAGGGTGGTGGACGATGATGTCCTTCGCCTGGATCGCGGCGAAGCAATCCCCGTCATATTCGCGGATGCGCTCCGGGAAGCGCGGGGTAAAGGCGGGGAATTTCAGGTCCGGCCGGTCTTCATTGCACAGGATCGCCAGATCGCTGATGCCGATAAAGCCGTGGACGAGCGCGCGGGAGGAGCCGACGACGAGGAGATCTTCACGGATCGTGGCGGACACGGCATCGGGCAGGCTGTCGTTCAGCTCCAGCCGGATTACCTGCCCCTTGCGCCGCCGCTTGATCGCGCTCTTGAAGTAGCGGACCAGATCTTCGGCCTCTTCCTCCACTTCGATATCGCTGTCGCGCACGATGCGGAATGTGCCCGATCCGATCAGATCATATCCCGGAAACAGCCGCTCCACGAAGAACAGCACCGTATCTTCTATGGTGACGTATCGCGCCGCGCCCCCTGGCACGCGCAGGAAGCGCGGCAATGCGGCGGGGATCATCAGCAGTTCGCGGATCGAGCGGCCATCCTTCTGCCGCTTCATGTCGAGCACGATGCTGAGGCCCAGGTTGGGAATGAAGGGGAAAGGATGCGCCGGGTCCAGCGCCTGCGGTGTCAGGATGGGGAAAATCTGATCGTTGAAATGATCGCGCAGCCAGGCCGCGCCCTCTTCATCCAGCGAGGACGGCATGACCACTGCGACGCCCTCTTCCTCCAGCGCGCCGCGGAGAAATTCCCACGCCTGCTGCTGCGCTTGCATCAGCCGGTCGCTCTGTTCGTAGATCGCCTCAAGCTGCTGGGCGGGGGTCAGGCCGTCGGGCGAGCACAGCTCCACCCCCTGCGCCACCTGCCCGACCAGGCCTGCGACGCGGACCATGAAAAACTCATCCAGATTGCTGCCGGAGATGGAGAGGAAACGCAGTCGCTCAATCAGCGGATGGCTGGGGTTGCGGGCCTCCTCCAGCACGCGTTCGTTGAATTTGAGCCAGCTGAGCTCGCGGTTGATGTAGCGCCGCGCGCCTTCCGGCGGATTGGGGCTGGGCGGCGTCTTCCGGAACTTTGCGTCGCTTTCAGCCATCTCAAATATCCAATTCGTCCTGATGTTCGAACAGATTGCGCGCCAGCTTCATGCCCACGGGGCCGCCTTGTTCCAGCGCGCGGGCATTGGCTTCGCGAACGAATCGCTCGGTCGCGGCGTAGCTGCGGTCGATGCGCTTCACGATATAAGAGAGCGTCTCGTCGGTCGCCCCGGTTCCCGCGCGCGCCAGATGAAGCCGCAGGAGCCCCTCCAGCATCGCATCGTCCGGCTCAGCCAGCTGGGTAAGCTGCATCGCGGCAAGGCGCGATCGCAAGTCCGGCAATGCAGTGCCCCATTCACCCGGCGGCGTGCGTGCGGTAAGGAGCAGCGGCTTGCCCGCCCCCTTCGCAGCGTTCCAGGCGTGAAACAGCGCCTCGTTCTCCCACTGATCGGCATCGTCGATCGCAGTGCCGGAGTGGCTGACTTCGAAATGCGCAGCCATCAGGCTTTTGCCCGATCGCGGCGGTCCGGTGAGGATCACGCCGCCCTGCGGCCAGTAGCTGTGATTTTCGATCAGTCCCGCCGCCCCTTCATTGGCGGGCGTAACGATCAGTTCCGTGCCGCTACCGGCGGACCAATCCAGGGGAAGCGCGATCTGCCGCATCGCCGGGCCAGCCTCGCCTAGCGGCTGATCCTGAGCGCGCCGCCCGCATCCTGGAGGGTGAAGCCGCGCGCCGCCAGTGCCGCGCGCAAGGCATCGCGGTCTCCGGCAAAGGTCACCCGCATGACAGATGTACCACCCAGCGCCAGGCTGGACGTGGTCGCGCCCTGCACGCCCGCTGCCCCGCGCACCGCGGCCTCGGCGGCGGTCACGGCAGATGCATCGGGCGTTGCGAACTGCACGTTGAAGCTCTGGATCGACGGTGCCGCAGCCGGAGTAGCCGCAGCTGTAGCGCTTGGCGGCGGCGGCCCGATCGAGGGCACATAGTTGTCGTCGCCCGGACGGCTCGGCCCGCTGTCCACAACCGGTGCCGGTTCTTCGAGATCGATCAGCTCGCTCTCGTCCACCGGTTCCTGCACGATCAGCGACTTGTCCGGTGCCAGCATGCCGGCGGCCAGGGCGCGCTCATAGATTGCATTGATGCGGCGCACGCCCTCGTCCATCATCTTGGCGATGCCGCCGGGGCCGGACGTGCGCAGCCCGAAGCTTTCCAGATAAGTGTTGTCCGGGCCGTAGCGCGCGGTGAAGGTCGCCTCCACCGGGCCGCCCGGCCACTGCCGCTCGATCCGCACGATCGGGATCAGGATGTCGGCCGCACCGAACTGATCGAGCAGGGCGCGCCACCAGATACGGCTGCGCCGGTCGATCTGCCCCGCCGTCAGCACCAGCGAATCGCCGCCGCCGCCATAGGGCCGGATATAATCGATCGCGCTTTCGGACGTGCGGTAACGCGCCCAGGCACGCTGCCAGTCGGTGCGCTGTTCGAACACCATCGGCGCGCCGGCATTGATTGTTACCGGGATGATCATCAGCGGCGCGGAGCGGGTCACCTTGCCGCTGACGCCCAGCAACTGCCCTGCCCGTGCCCGGTCGAACACTACGCCCAGACGCGCAACATAGCGGCGCGGGCCGATCTCCTCTTCCTCCACTACAATGGCGGAGACCATGTCGTTGAGCCGCGAATCGGGCAGGCTGGACTTCTGCCCGCCATGGGTGCGCGCCCACAATTTGGCCCAGCCCAGGCGCTGCGCCTCCGCCCAGCCATTGCGGCGGGCGTCTTCTGCATCCTTGCCGGTGACGTTCACCTCGATCCCGCTCACCTCGAAATCTCCGGTGGAGGCGATCGGTGGAACGCCGCGCTCCGGCCCTTCGATCTGCGCGTAGACGAGCGCGGAGGAACCGGCGAGCACGGTGGCCGCGGCGGCGATCATCCATTTACGGGGGGGACTGGGCAAACGCATCGGCGCTCTTTTGGCGACTGAAGCATGGAATTCCAAGCGCGATCTGGCTAGGCGCTCAAAGGATGAGCGACACAAACGACCCGTCCGCCCCTTATAGCTACGAACAGTCCGGCGTATCGATTGCTGCCGGCAACGCGCTGGTGCGCGCCATCGCGCCGCTCGCTCGTGCCACGGCGCGGCCCGGCGCGGACGCCGACCTTGGCGGTTTCGGCGGATTTTTCGATCCGAAGGCGGCAGGGTTCAGCGATCCGCTGCTGGTTGCCGCGAACGACGGCGTGGGCACCAAGGTAAAGCTCGCCATCGATCATGACCGGCACGACGCGATCGGCGTGGATCTGGTGGCGATGTGCGTCAACGATCTGATCGTGCAGGGCGCAGAGCCGCTGTTCTTCCTCGATTATTTCGCCACCGGGAAGCTGGACAACGGCGTTGCAGAGCGCGTGGTCGCGGGGATCGCCGAGGGCTGCAAGCAGGCAGGATGCGCGCTGATCGGAGGCGAGACGGCGGAAATGCCGGGCATGTATGCGGCGGGCGACTACGATCTGGCGGGTTTTTCCGTCGGCGCGGTCGAGCGCGGTGAACAGCTTACCGGAGAGGCGATCGCACCGGGCGACATCATCCTGGGGCTGGAAAGCTCGGGCGTGCATTCCAACGGCTTCTCGCTGGTCCGTCGCCTCGCCGCCGACAAGAACTGGGATATGCATGCGCCCGCGCCGTTCGATGACAGCCGCAGCCTGCTCGATGCGCTGATCGCGCCCACCCGCATTTATGTGAAGGCGCTGCTGCCGCTCCTTCGCGAAGGCCATATCAACGGCCTTGCCCATATCACCGGCGGCGGGCTGCTGGAAAATATCCCGCGCGTCCTACCCGAGGGGTGCCGCGCGATGATCGACGCGGGCGCCTGGGACCAGCCGGGCCTGATGGCATTTCTGCAGGAACAGGGATCGATCGCGCCGGGCGAAATGGCCCGCACGTTCAACTGCGGCATCGGCATGGCGGTGATCGTGCGCGAGGACCGCGCGGGCCGCGTGACGCAGGCGCTGGAAGACGCAGGCGAGACCGTTCACGCCATCGGCCGTATTGGCGCTGGCAAGCGCGGCTGCCGCATCGGTGCCGCCCACGGCGACTGGGGCGCGAGCGCCGAATGGGAAGCGGCACATGATGCGTGAGGGTGCGTAACTTCGATGATCATGGTTCCGCACTGTGAGCGGTAGAGCCAAGGTCGCCGTCCTGCTGTCGGGCCGCGGCTCGAACATGGCAGCGCTGCTGTACGCGGCGAAGGCGAAGGGCTGTCCGTTTGAGATCATTCTCGTCGCTTCCAACGATCCCGAAGCGCCCGGCCTGAAGCTTGCCGAGGCGGAGGGCATCGCCACCTTCGCCCACCCGCACAAGGGTTTGGCCCGCGCCGATCACGATGCGATCATGGACGCGGCAGTGCGCGAGGCGGGCGCCGATTACATCGCGCTCGCCGGATATATGCGCATCCTTGGCGAAGCGTTCGTGTCCGCCTGGAAAGGCCGGATGCTGAACATCCACCCATCCCTGCTGCCCAAATACAAAGGCCTCCACACCCATGAGCGGGCGCTGGAAGCAGGCGACGCCTTTGCCGGCTGCTCGGTCCATCTCGTAAATGCCGGGGTCGATGACGGGCCACTGCTCGCGCAGACGCGAGTCGCCATATTGCCGGACGACGATGCGGACAGCTTGGCCGCGCGCGTTCTGATCGCAGAACATCAGCTCTATCCGCGCACGCTCGCCGCCTATGTCGGTGAGCGCATGGAACGGGGCGGCTAATCCTTGGCCGATGCGCGCAAAAACCTTCCGGCGGCCGCAGTTCTGACGGCACTGGCGGGCTATGTCGATGCAACCGGCTATCTGGTGACCGGCGGATTCTTTCCTTCGTTCATGAGCGGAAACTCGACGCGTGCCGGAATCGGCCTAGCGGAGCAGTCGAGCGCGGCGACCATCGCGCTGATGCTAATCGGATCCTTCGTGCTCGGCGTGATCGCGGGCACGGTGCTGCGGATCATTTCGCGTAAGCATATCGCAAGCTCGCTACTGATCGGAATTGCAGCCTGTCTGGCGGTAAGCCAGCTCCTGTTCGATCATGACTGGAAAATGTTAGGCGTGGCGATCATCGCCTTCGGCATGGGCGCGGAAAATCTCGTGTTCGAACGCGACGGGGAGGTGCGCTTCGGCATCACCTATATGACGGGCACGCTCGTCAAGATCGGCCAACATATCGGCCGAGCGCTGGGCGGAGGGCCGCGCTGGGACTGGCTGCACTATGCAGCGCTCTGGATTGCCATGCTGGCGGGCGGAGCGAGCGGCGCGCTGATCTACGCGCACTGGAGCCTGGATGCCCTGTGGGGACCGGTCGTGGTGCTCCTGATTCTCGCCTTCGTGCTGCGCCATCATGACGAACAGGACGAGAGCGGCGAGACCGACCGCTGAGGCCGCGTTCTAGCTGGACGAGGAACGCGCCGAACCGTGGCAGCGCTTCGAGCAATATTTCACCTCGTCCCACACATCCTTCCACTTGCGCCGCCAGGTGAACGGGCGTCCGCAGGAGGCGCAGGTCTTGGTGGGCAGGTTCGCCTTTTCGACGCGCTTGCCCACCATGATCCGGTCGATCAGCCGACGATTTCGTCTTCGGTGAAGAAGAACTTGATCTCGTTCGCGGCGTTTTCTTCGCTGTCCGAGCCGTGGACGGTGTTCGCCTCGATGCTTTCGGCCAGTTCCTTGCGGATGGTGCCGGCTTCGGCGTCGGCGGGGTTGGTCGCGCCCATGATGTCGCGGTTGCGCTTTACGGCGTCTTCGCCTTCGAGCACCTGCACGACGACGGGGCCGCTGGTCATGAACTCGACGAGTTCACCGTAGAAGGGGCGCTCTGCGTGGACGGCGTAGAAGCCCTTGGCCTGCTCCTCGGTCATCTGGATGCGCTTGGACGCGACGACGCGCAGCCCGGCGTCTTCCAGCATCTTGGTGACCGCGCCGGTGATGTTGCGGCGGGTGGCATCGGGCTTGATGATCGAAAAGGTGCGGGTAACCGCCATGATGAACTCCTGAGATTTTAGGGATTGGTCTTGAAAGATTGAGCGCGCCCCTAGCGCCCGCGCACGCGGGTGGCAAGCGCGCGCGCTTCAGGCCGCCCGTGTCCAGCGGCGGCCATCCTGTTTCCAGTAATGGCATTGCCAGCCGTCGCGGGCAGACAGCGCCTTCCAGGCGGTGCGGGCGCCTTCGATCTTGTCGGGTTCGAAGAGGAAGAAGATGCGCTGATAGCCGTCAACGCCCTCACGCCAGTCGCCATCGGCGATTGCGCAATATTGCGCGCCGTTGCCGCCGATAACGCCCGAACCGAGCAGCACGGGCTGCGCCGCCTCATCGCAGGAGCCCACTTCGCCATGCGCCAGAAAACTTTCCGGAGACGCATTCCATAGCGCCTCGGACAGCGCATCGCGCGCTTCCTCGCTGGCGTGCGCGATGTGAAAGCGGTGCCCTTCGGCAAGCGATTTCTTGACCAGCACCGGCAGGATCGCCGCGGCGGGATCACGCGTGAGCTGATAGAAATCGACCTGGGGCACCGCTTTGCCTTACCCCTCGAAATTATCTGCGATCAGGCGATCGAGCAGGCGCACGCCGAAACCGGTCGCGCCCTTGGCCGCCGTCGCGCTATCCTTGTCCGCCCAGGCCATGCCCGCGATGTCGAGATGCGCCCACTTCACGCCGTCGTGGATAAAGCGCTGCAAGAACTGCGCGGCGGTGATCGAACCGGCGGACCGCGGCCCCACATTCTTCATGTCTGCGATCGGGCTGTCGAGCAGCTTGTCATAGGCCTTGCCGAGCGGCAGCCGCCACAGCGGATCGCCCGACGTCTTGCCCGCCGCGGTCAGCTTGTCGGCCAGACCGTCATCGTTCGAGAACAGGCCCGCCTGCTCATGGCCGAGCGAGATCAGCATCGCACCGGTCAGCGTGGCAAGATCGACGATATATTCCGGATCGTAGGTTTCCTGCGCCCAGTGCAGCGCATCGCACAGCACCAGACGGCCTTCGGCGTCGGTGTTGATGACCTCGATCGTCTGGCCGCTCATGGAAGTGACCACATCGCCGGGGCGCTGGGCCTTTCCGTCCGGCATATTCTCTACCAGGCCGCAAATGCCGATGACATTCGCCTTGGCCTTGCGCCCGGCAATCGCGGTCATGGCGCCGGCAACAGCGCCAGCACCGCCCATATCCCACTTCATGTCTTCCATGCCCTGCGGGGCCTTTAGCGAAATGCCGCCGGTATCGAAAGTAACGCCCTTACCGACAAACACGATCGGCTTCTCGCCGTCTTTGCCGCCCATATATTCGAGCGCGAGCAAGCGGCCCGGCTTCTCCGAACCCATCGAAACGCCGAGTAGCGCGTTCATGCCGAGCTTTTCCATCTCCGGCTCGTCCAACACGCGCAAGGTGACACCGAGCGGCTCCATCTTGGCACGCGCACGCTCAACGAAGCTTTCCGGATAGATGATGTTGGCTGGCTCCGACACCAGCTCGCGCGTGAAGGCCACGCCCTCTGCAATCGCGTCGAGGCGCGTCCAGCGATCCTCGGTGCCGTCCGGCGCACCGACCAGCGTCAGCGCGTTCAGGCTGGGCTTTTCATGATCCTTCAGCTGTGTGCGATAGGTATCGATCCGCCAGCTGCGCAGCTTCGCGCCATAGGCAATCTCGGCAGCCTGCTCGGCGCTCAGGCCGTCGGCCTTCAGCGAGGCATGCTTCGCGCCCGAGGTGAGCAGCTGCGCGCTGATGGCGCCGCCAGCCTTGTCGAAACCATCCTTGCCGGTGCCGACCAGCAGCACGCGCACGGCGCTGCCATCTTCTTCGGCGAAAGTGGAGAAGCTCTGCCCGGCCTTGCCCTCGAAACGGGCGGACTTGGCGGCACCTGCCACCATTGCGCCCTGCGCAATGCCTAGAGCACCGGCATCCGCGCCGCCCTCACCTACGGGAATGACGAGGACGTCGGCGTCTTGCGGGCGGTCTGCGGAAAAGCGGATATCGATCAAGGTTTAATCCTTCTGGTACTGAATTCTGCTGTCTATGGACTCAGACGGTTCACGGCCCGCGACGGTTCCACCTCGCGCATTGCGGGATCGGGCGCGCTGGTGCAAGGGGTGCGCTCTGAATGCGCCAGCAGGTGCGATAAGGGTTCGGTAGATGAGATCGCAAAAGCCGGGATTGTACGCTGCATGCGGCCTCGCGATGGCGATTGCGCTGGCCGCCGGCGCGCCTGCCGGGGCGCAAGAACGCAGCCAGCAGGACGGCGCTTTCGATGCGCCCGATGTTCCGATTCCGCCTGCCGAAAGCGCCGCAACCAGCACTCCGCCCGCGCCGCAAATGCCCTTAGCGCCGCCAAGCGACAGCGATCAGATCGGCTTTGCTGCCGATACCCTGAATTACGACAGCGATGCGGAAATCGTCACCGCCAGCGGGAATGTGGAGCTGGCGCGCGATGGCTATCAGGTGTTCGCCGACCAGATCGAGTGGAATCGCAACAGCGGAGAGGTGGTGGCAACCGGATCGGTCCGCGCGCTCAGCCCTAATGGCGATATCGCTTATGGCGACCGCGTCACCCTGTCGGACAGCCTGCGCGAGGGCGCGATCGAGAACCTGCTGCTCGTCATGAAGGAAGGCGGCCGCCTGGCCGCGGTACGCGGGGAGCGGTTGCCCAGCGGCGTGGTGCAGCTGCAACGCGCCGCCTACACACCGTGCGCGGTGGTCGACAGCAAAGGCTGTCCGAAGGACCCGACTTGGCAGGTCAATGCCGTGCGCGTCACCTATGATCCCAACAAGGAACGCGTCAGCTATTCCGGTGCGCGGATCGAATTGTTCGGCCTGCCGCTGATACCCCTGCCCGGCCTGTCGCATCCCTTGGGCGACCGCACCGAAGGCGGGCTGCTGGTGCCCAATATCGGCTATACCAACAATAATGGCGCAGAATTGCAGCTGCCCTATCTGATCCCGCTCGGCCCCAACCGGGACATCGTGATCACGCCCTATATTTTTTCCGAAGTGCTGCCGATGGTCAGCGCCAGCTACCGTGAACTGAACGAGCTGGGCGCCTATCAGATCACCGGATACGGAACCTACAGCCGGCAAACCTCGATCACCGGCGCGCCCGTATCGCAGCAGCAGTTCCGCGGTTATATCGACGCCAGCGGGGAACTGCGCCCGGACGAATATTGGACGCTGCGCGGATCGATCCGCCGGGTCACCGACCGCACCTTCCTGCGCCGCTACGACATCAGCCGGGACGATCGGCTACGTTCCACCATCCAGGCGGAACGGATCGATTCGAACAGCTATTTCCGCCTTGCCGGCTGGGCCTTCCAGACGCTGCGTGTCGGCGCGGACCAAGGGCTGGTTCCGCTGGTGCTGCCGGAGATCGATTATCGCCGCAAGATCGCCGATCCGCTTCTTGGCGGGCAGATCATGCTGCAGGCCAACAGCCTCGCCATCGGCCGGACCGAAGGGCAGGACACGCAGCGCGCCTTTGCGCAGGCACGCTGGGACAAGCGGCTGGTGTCAGACCTTGGCCAGCTTCTCACTTTCACCTTGCTGGGCCGCGGAGACCTTTACCACAGCAGCGAGAACGACCTGCCCCGGACGCTGATCTATCGCGGAGAGCCGGGGTTCCAGAGCCGCTTCATCGCCACCGCGGCGGCCGATGCCAGCTGGCCTTTTGTGGGCCAGGCGTTCGGCGGCACGCAGATCATCACGCCGCGCGTTGAGCTGGTCGCCACACCGGCGGTCGACAATAGCAGGATCCCGAACGAAGATTCGCGCGCCGTCGATCTGGAAGACATCAACCTCTTCTCGCTCAACCGCTTCCCCGGCTATGACCGTTACGAGGATGGCTACCGGGTGGTTTACGGCATCGATTACTCGCTGCTGACCACCAATCTGTCGATCCACGCCAATATTGGCCAGAGCTACAGCTTCACCGAAGAGCCAACGGCTTTCCCGGACGGCACAGGCCTGTCGCGGCAATTGTCCGACATCGTTGGGCGAACCGATATCCGTTACAAGAATTTCGTGCGGCTAACCCATCGCTATCGGCTGGACAAGGACGGGTTCAAGGTCCGCCGCAACGAGATCGACGCCCTGGTCGGCTCCGAGAAGACCTATGCCGAGATCGGATATCTGCGTCTCAACCGCGATATCAGCACCGCTGTGGAAGACCTGCGCGATCGTGAGGAACTGCGCGCTGGCGCGCGCGTGGCCTTTGCGCGCTACTGGTCCGTGTTCGGATCGGCCATCGTCGATCTTACCGATGCCGAGGAGGACCCGTTGGCGGACAGCGACGGCTTCCGGCCGATCCGCCATCGCCTTGGCATTGCCTATGATGACGAGTGCATCAGCTTAGGGCTTACCTGGCGGCGCGACTATCAGAAGGTGGGCGATGCCCAGCGCGGCAACAGCTTCCTGTTCCGGCTGGCATTTCGTAATCTGGGCGTATAAGGCACCGGCGTCCGGGGGACGGCCATCTTTCATCCGCGGTTCAGCGCGCGCGGACTAGCCCGCAATGGCTGATTGTCCCTGTAACCGTATGGAACCGACTGGCTGACCTTATGAAATTCACCAATCTTCTCGGCATGAGTGCGGCGCTGAGCCTGCTGGCCCCCACCGCCCTGCCCGCGCAGACGGTCAACGAAACGCCGGTGCCCAATGTGGGCCTTGATATGCCGGACGGCCTGACCCTGTTCGGCAATGATGATCCCAATGTGCGCCGCGCAACCGCGGTGGTGAACGGATCGATCATCACCGGCACCGATGTGGACCAGCGCATGGCGCTGATCGTGGCGGCCAATGGCGGCAATATTCCCGATGCCGAAAAGCAGCGGCTGCGTCTTCAGGTGCTGCGCAATCTGATCGATGAGACGCTGCAGATCCAGGAAGCCGCGGCCAACGACATCTCGATCAGTGCGGACGAAATCGGCCAGACCTATGCCCGTGTTGCCCAGCAGAACGGCCAGGGCAGCGCCGCCGCGTTCGACCAGTATCTGCGCTCCATCGGCTCCGCGCCCGCATCGCTGCATCGCCAGATTCAGGCTGAGCTGGCGTGGAGCCGGCTCCTGCGCCGTAACATCAGCCCTTTCATCAACGTCAGCGATGACGAGGTTCAGTCGATCATTGACCGGCTGAACGAGAGCAAGGGCACCACCGAATATCGCCTGGGCGAAATCTATCTCGCCGCGACGCCGGAAAATGAGGCGCAGGTGGTGGCGCAGGCGCGCAATATCGTGAAGCAGATCAGCGAAGGCGGCAGCTTCGTAGCCTATGCGCGCCAGTTCTCCGAAGCGTCTACCGCGGCGGTGGGCGGCGATCTGGGTTGGGTACGCCCCGCGCAGCTTCCCACCTCGCTCGCCGAAGCGGCGCAGCAGATGCAGCCGAACCAGCTGGTCGGCCCGATCCAGTCGCCCGGCGGCGTTTCGATCCTCTACCTGATCGACAAGCGGCAGATCCTGACGGCCGATCCCCGCGACGCGCAGCTCAGCCTCAAGCAGATCTCGATCAAATTCCCGGCCAATGCCAGCCAGGCCGCCGCGCAGCCGATCCTGGATCGCTTCGCGCAGGAAACGCAGGACATTCGCGGCTGCGGCAATGCGGATGATATTGCCGCAACGCTGAACGCGGACGTCGTGAACCGCGACGGCGTGCGTCTGGGCGATCTGCCGGGGCCGCTTCAGGAGGTGATGGCGAAGCTGGAAATCGGTCGCTCCACCCCGCCATACGGTTCGCTGGAAGAAGGCGTGCGCGTGTTCGTGCTGTGCGGCCGTGACGATGCGCAGGTCGGCAATGCCCCGTCCTTCGATCAAATCCAGTCACGCCTGGAGGAAGACCGCGTATCGCGCCGGGCGCAGATCTATCTGCGCGATCTGCGGCGCGATGCCATTATCGATTACAACTGATGGCGGTGCCTGCATGACGGACAGTCCCCCGATCGCTCCCTTCGCCATATCCTTGGGCGACCCGGCGGGCATCGGACCGGAAATTATCGGTAAAAGCTGGGAGGCCCGCGGCAGCGCGGGCCTTTCGCCGTTTTTCGCCGTGGGCGACGCCTCCGCTTTTGCGCCGCATTGGGACGGCCCGGTTCAGACGATCGACGATCCCGCCAAGGCAACCGATGTTTTCAAAACCGCCTTGCCGGTAATGCAGGTGCTGGAATGCGGCGCGGTGACGCCCGGCCAGCCGAGCGCGGCGGGCGCGCAATGCGCCTATCAGTCGCTGGAAGCCGCGGTAGGGCTGGCCCGCAGCGGCAGCGCGGGCGCGGTCGTTACCGCCCCCATTTCGAAAGCGCAGCTCTATTCCGTCGGCTTCACGCATCCCGGGCAGACCGAATTCATCGCCGAACGCTGCGGTGTCTCCCGGCAGAACGCGATCATGATGCTGGCAGGCCCCGGCCTGCGCGTCGTGCCGATGACCACCCATATCGCGCTGCGCGATGTACCGGATGCGCTCTCGATCGATCTGATCGTGGAGCGGGTCCAGGCCACCGCGCGCGGCCTGACCCGCAATTTCGGCATCGACAATCCCCGCATCGCGCTGGCAGGCCTCAACCCGCATGCCGGAGAATCGGGCAAGATGGGGCAGGAAGAAGAAGAACTGTTCGTGCCCGCGGTCGAGAGGCTGCTTGCCGATGGCTGCGATGTCACAGGCCCCCTGCCTGCCGACACCATGTTTCATGAGGAAGCGCGCGTCGGCTATGACGCAGCCGTGTGCGCCTATCACGATCAGGCGCTGGTGCCGCTGAAGACGCTGTATTTCGACGATGCGGTGAACATCACGCTGGGCCTGCCGATCGTGCGCACCTCGCCCGATCACGGCACCGCTTTCGGTATCGCCGGACAGAACAAGGCCCGCGCCAGTTCGATGATCGCCGCGATCCGCATGGCCAGCGAAGCCGTGCACAACCGTCAGGCGCTCGATTGAGCCAGCCCGCTCTGGCGCCGCTGCGCGAAGTGATCGCGAAGCACGGGCTCAGCGCGTCCAAGGCGTTGGGGCAGAATTTTCTGTTCGACGAGCAGCTTCTCGATCGAATTGCCGCCGTGCCGGGCGATCTGGACGGCGCGCGCGTCTATGAAGTCGGCCCAGGGCCCGGCGGTCTGACCCGCGCCCTGCTGCGCGCGGGGGCGCAGGTAAGCGTGATCGAACGCGATGCACGCTGCCTGCCAGCGCTCGCTGAAATCGCGGAGGCCTATCCGGGCAAGCTGGCCGTGCAGGAGGGCGATGCACTCGCTGAGCAGCCGCCTCTCGCCGCGCCGTACCACATCGTCTCCAACCTGCCCTATAATGTCGGCACGGCACTTCTCGTCCGCTGGCTGAGCGGGGAGAGCTGGCCGCCGGACTGGGCCTCGTGCACGCTGATGTTTCAGAAGGAAGTGGCGGACCGCATCGTCGCCGAGCCCGGCAGCAGCCATTACGGGCGGCTCTCGGTGCTCGCCCAGTGGCGCAGCAGTGCCAGGCTGGCGATGAAGGTCCACCGGAGCGCTTTCACCCCACCGCCCAAGGTGATGAGCGCGGTGGTGCATCTCGTGCCGACACCTGCGCCCGAAGGGGTGCGCTTCGCTGTCCTCGAAAAGCTCACCGCCGCCGCCTTTGGCCAGCGCCGCAAGATGCTGCGGCAGAGTCTGAAGGCGCTGCCGGGCGCTCTCGATGCGCTGGAAGCGGCGGGGATCGATCCGACGCGGCGGGCGGAAACGCTAAGCGTGGATGAATTCGTGTCGGTGGCACGGCTGCTGTCGAACTGAACCAACGTGATTGCACGGCACTGGCCTACCCGCCCTGCCCGCGCTATCCCCTTGCGCCATGACACAGATTACGAAAAGCGAAGCCGCCGTGCTGGAGCGGATCGAGCAGCAGCCCATGCTCGATCGCACCATGACATGGGCAAAGATCAACAGCGGCACCGCCAATCTGGAAGGCCTTGCGGCCATGGCGCAGCAACTGGGCGATGCCTTCGCCGAGCTGCCCGGAGAGGTCGAGCTGGTAAAGCCCGATCCGGTCGAGACCATGCAGCCCGACGGAGCGATCCAGACGCTAGAGCGCGGCAAGCATCTCGTCGCCACGGTGCGGCCCGATGCGCCCGTCCAACTGCTCTTCACCGGCCATATGGATACCGTCTTCCCGGTGGACAGCGGCTTCCAGGAGCTGAGCTGGCGCGAAGATAATATCCTGAACGGCCCCGGCGTCGCCGACATGAAAGGCGGCATCGCCGTCATGCTGCACGCGCTCATGGCGCTGGAAGGCTCCGACGCGAAGGATCAGATCGGCTATCAGGTGATGATCAACAGCGATGAGGAGGTGGGTTCCGGCTCTTCCGCCGCGCTGATCAAGCGCCTTGCGCAAGGTAAGACCGCGGCGCTGACCTACGAACCCGCGCTTCCCGATGGCACGCTGGCAGGCGCGCGCGGTGGCAGCGGCAACTACTCGATCAAGATTGGCGGGCGCAGCGCCCATGCCGGGCGCAATCCGGAGGACGGGCGCAACGCCGTCGTCGCCGCGGCGGACCTCGCGCTCCGGCTGAAAGCGCTGATGCGCGACGGCCTTTCGGTCAATCCGGCGAAGATCGACGGGGGCGGTGCCAACAATGTGGTGCCCGATCATGCGATCCTGCGCGTCAATTTCCGCCCGCGCGATCCACGCGATCAGCGGCAAGCCGAGGAAGCGCTGGAGCGCGCCTGCGCCGCTATCGCGATGGAACATGATGTCAGCGTCCACCCGCATGGCGGCTTCGGACGCCCACCCAAGCCGCTGAGCGAAGGCGCGGAGAAGCTGTTCGGTCTGGTCAAGCGCTCGGGTGCCGATCTCGGCCTGGACATCGGTTGGCGCACCACGGGCGGGGTGTGCGACGGCAACAATATCGCCGATTGCGGCATCCCGGTGGTCGACACCATGGGCGTGCGCGGCGACGCCATCCACAGTGCGGACGAAATCCTGATCGTCGATAGCCTCGCCGAACGCGCGCGCCTCTCCGCGCTCACCATCCTCCGCCTTGCCGAAAAGGGTCTCGCATGAGCTACATCATCCGCGCCGCGCGCCCCAGCGACCTGGGCGCGCTCTACGAGATGGCGAAGCTCACCGGCGGTGGATTCACCAACCTGCCGCCCGATCGCAAATCTCTCACGGCCAAGCTGGATCGATCGAACCAGGCCTTCACCCGCGCGGGCGACGAGTTGCAGGACGATCTGTTCGTGCTGGCGCTGGAAGAGGTGGAGACCGGCGAAGTGCGCGGCACCTGCCAGCTGTTCGCGCAGGTGGGCCAGCGCTGGCCCTTCTACAGCTATCGCCTCAGCACCCTGACGCAGCAGAGCGAGGAGCTCAACCGCACCTTCCGCGCGGAGATGCTCAGCCTCGTCACCGATCTGGAAGGTTCGAGCGAGGTGGGCGGCCTGTTCCTCCATCCAAACCACCGTGCAGGTGGCCTCGGATTGCTGCTCGCGCGTAGCCGCTATCTGTTCGTCCGCCAGCACCGCGCGCGCTTCGGCGATCGCATCCTGGCGGAGCTGCGCGGCATCATCGACGAGGCGGGTGGATCGCCTTTCTGGGACGGTCTGGCGGGCCGCTTCTTCGGCATGAGTTTTCAGGAAGCGGACTATTTCAACGCCATCCACGGCAACCAGTTCATCGCCGATCTGATGCCCAAGCACCCGATCTACACCGCGATGCTGAGCGAAAGCGCGCGCTCCGTGATCGGCCTGCCCCATCCATCGGGCCGCGCGGCCATGCGCATGCTGGAAAATGAAGGCTTCGCCTATGAAGGCTATGTCGACATTTTCGACGGCGGCCCCAGCATGGTCGCGCGCACCGATCAGGTGACCACTGTGCGCGATGCGCAAGAAGCGCAGATCGTGGCGGTGGAAGAGCTGGAGAAGGACGACTGCGAACAGGCGCTGGTTGCCACCGGCCGCCTTGCCGATTGGCGCGGCGGATATGCCAAGGTGGCGCGCCGCGAGGGCGGCATCGTGCTTAGGCCGGACGCAGCGAAGCGCCTGAAGGTGGATGTCGGCGACACCGTTACCTGGATCGCGCGCTAAGGAAGAAGCATGACCATCACCGAAATCAATTTCGACGGCATCGTCGGTCCGAGCCACAATTACGCAGGCCTCAGCCCGGGTAACCTCGCCGCGACCAACAACAAGGGATCGGTCTCGCATCCGCGCGCGGCAGCGCTGCAGGGGGTTGAGAAGATGCGCGGCAATCTGCGGCGCGGGCTGCCGCAGGGCTTCTTCCTGCCGCTCGATCGGCCCAATCGACAGTGGCTCGACAGCCTTTCCACGGATTTATCCACAGCCGAAAATCATATCCGCGCTGCCGCTTACAGCGCGTCTGCCATGTGGACCGCCAACGCCGCCACCGTTTCGCCTGCGCCGGATACGCAGGACGGACGCTGCCATCTGACGGTCGCGAACCTCATCACCATGCCGCACCGCAGCCACGAATGGCGCGGCACACTGGCGCAGCTGAAGCTGGCTTTTGCCGATGAAGCCCATTTCGCGGTGCATGGCCCCGTGCCCCCGCCCTTCGGAGACGAAGGCGCGGCCAACCATATGCGGATGGCGGCCAGCCATGATGCCGCCGGGATCGAATTGTTCGTGCACGGCCGAACGGGCGGTTCCTTCCCCGCGCGCCAGCATATCGAGGCCAGCAAGGCCGTCGCGCGGGCGCATGGGCTGGACCCCAGCCGCGTGATCCATATCGAACAGGCCGCGAAGGCGATTGCCGAAGGCGCGTTCCACAATGATGTGGTCGCCGTCGCCAACGAGAATGTGCTGTTCGCGCATGAGCAAGCCTTCGCCGATCCCGACGCGACCTATGCCGAGATCCGCGCCAAGCTGCCGGAGGCGGAAATCGTCACCGTGCCTGCCGCGCGCGTGTCCCTGGCCGATGCCATCGCAAGCTATCTGTTCAACGCACAGCTCGTGACGCTGCCGGAGGACGAGATGGCGCTGATCGTGCCGCTGGAGGCCAAGGAGACACCGTCGGTCTGGGACTGGCTGCAGGAAATGACCGCCGGCAACGGCCCGATCCGCCGCGTAATCCCGGTCGATGTGCGCCAGTCCATGGCCAATGGCGGCGGCCCTGCTTGCCTGCGTTTGCGCGTGGTCGCCGATCCCGCGACGGTGGATCCACGCTTCCTGGCAGACGAGGCAAAGCTGGATCGGATCGCCGAAGTGATCGCCCAGCACTGGCCCGAGGATATTGCGCCCGCGCAGCTCGCCGATCCGAAGCTGGCCGAAGAGGTCGAAAGGGCCCGTGCCGCGCTGCTGCAAGCGCTGGAGCTGGGCGAGTTGCGCTGATCCGTCCTTCTCCTGCCGGGGGAAGGATACCTAACCTTGCTAGCTCCGCCAGCTAGGCGGAGTTGGATGAGGGTAAGGCCGGTTTTATGGACCGTTAGCGCCTTCCGGAACCACCACCCCCACCGCTGCGACCAGGTTCGCTGCGCTTAGCAAGTCTCGCGCCTCTGCCATTGAGGGGGAGGGGATTGCACACGCATGCAAAAGAAAATCGCTTCGACCGCAAGGTTCGGGAAGCCGTCCATGCCCTTCTGACTTAGCTTCGGTCCCGACTCACGAAAGGACCTCCCTATGACCTATTGCATCCGCGGACTCGACCCCGCTCCCTTCCAATCGCTCTACGGCCTCAGCGACACCGAGCTCGCAAAACTGGGCGCGCGGCGCGTGGTGGCGGACAGCAGCCCCGGCGTGCCGGACCGCATCGAACTGCGCGACCTTGACGTCGGCGAAACCGCCATCCTGCTCAATTACGAGCATCAGCCGGCTGACAGCCCCTACCGATCGCGTTACGCCATATTCGTACGCGAGGGCGCCGATACTCGCGCCCAGTTTCGCGACGAAGTCCCCGCCGTTATGCGGCAGCGGATGGTGGCGCTACGCGCATTCGACGCCGACGGGAATATCGTCGACGCAGAGCTGGCCGAAGGGGACGCCATCGAACCGGCGATCAAAAGGCTGCTCGGCAGCGGCGCAGCGGACTATCTCCACGTCCACTATGCCAAATATGGATGCTTCGCCGCCCGGGTCGACCGGGACTGACGGTTCTGCTGTCAGGGTTAACTGTCGGGTAACTTTACAATCGGGTCTCGCCGGACCCGTAATGATCCGCAGCCATCCGCGCTTGGCATGATGGTTGCTAAACCGTTAACATGTCTTTGCTGCATCGAATTCTGCGCCTGTTCATCGTAAAATCCCGGGCCGAGGTGTTTCTGATCACCTTCGGTTTGGCGCTGGGCGCCACGCAGCGCGGCGCGACCTATGTGCAGACCTATCCGGGCTGGCTGGGCTGGATCATGTTCGGCTGCTGCTGCGCCGCCGTGTTCATGGCCGGCGCAAAGATGTTGCAGGCCGTGGATCTGGAGCGCGAGCGGGACGGGCTCAGCTAGGCGTCTCGCCGTCCGGTTTGCGCCGTTCGATCTCGCGAGCGCGGCGGATGCGCAGGCCGATCATGAGCATAAACGGCCAGAACAATGTGTTCACCACATCCAGGCCGGTATCGGCCGGTCGCCAGCTACCTGTGGCCAGCCGGTCCATCACCTCGTTGAACAGCTCGGCCAGGCAGACGACCAGGAAGGGGATCGGCGTCGCCAGCGATTTGCGCGTCACCAGCCGCGCGATCAGCATGATCGCCAGCCCGGCATGGACATGCAGCAGCGAATCCGATGCGCCGGTATCGTCTCCGATCGCGATGATCGTGCCGTGATAGAGCTCGACGAAGTTCATATCGATCGGTTCGCCGTCTTAGGAATGTGGGGAAACTAGGTGGGAGGCTTCTGTTGCCCGGTGCCCCCCAAACCGCTGTAGTCTTTCTGTTGCCCGGCCGACCCGGCCGCGTTCTATTTGTGTAATGTCAGCCCGTTAGGGCATCAATTACGCAGCAAGAGCAAGTGCTTCGTTATCGTTGGCACTTATGAGTTTTGAGCCTTTAACGGGTTACTCAGCCCGGGCGAAAGCGCTGTCTTTCAACACACGTCGATCCTGGTTCGGCCCCGTCATGAGCCGCAGAAACTGCGGTTTATGGTGGAGCCGCCGGGTACTGCCCCCGGGTCCGCTGCGCCTATTGCACAACACACTTTATCGCCATAGCCGATCGAAACCGGCAAGCACCCATATAGGCGCTTGAAGCTGAATGAAAAGTGATTGCAAACCGCAGCTGGCGGAAAGGCGTGGGGTCGCCCTCCGCCTCAGCGTCCCGGCCGGGCCTCGGGCGCGGTCTGCAACGGCTCCGGATCGCCCGGCTGCACGGTGCCGAGGCTGGCGGGCGCAATCGAAACGCCGACAAGCCGCCAGCGCCCTTCCACCCACTGATAGCTGAAATCGAAATTCACCGCCGTGGGCCGCAGCCCGAAATAACCCTGCACGCGCATGACGCCGGGAGACACGATGGCGGGCGGCGCGCGATAAGTGGGCGCTAGCAGCAGCGTATTGGACAGGTCCGTTCCGCTCGCCCGCAAGCCGGCGAATATGCGCGCAAGCTGGCCGGGATCGTTGGCAATCTGGAATGCGGGCGCGCTGATATCGCGCAGCACCGAATAATTGCTTGAACGGTTCGCCTGATCGACCGCAACCATCGTGCTCCAAATCAACTTGGCCATCTCCAGCTCGCCCGGCACCGGCTGGCTGCTGACCGGGGGGGGCGCGGCACCCTGCGCCGAAAGGCCCGCCGGGATGGCAAGGCCCGATGCCAGAAAAACCATCGCGCCCAGCATCGGCCGATACATCCTGGTCATATCATCACCTCCATCTCTCTCCAGCACGGCCTCCTGCATCAGGCCATGGCGTTGCCTGATCAAGCGGTTTCGCCCGTGGCCCACCACACCGGAACGCCGGAGACACCCACGCATTTACCTCTCTCCGGACATGCTATAGACCCGCGTCCGAACTGCATCCACGTTTATGAACAGGTAGTTATGGTCCAACTAATCTCCCGCGAGCCGGCGACGGGCGAGCGCCTCTGGGAAGGCACGCAGTCCGACGTGGATGCCGAAGTTGCCGAAGCACGCGCCGCCTGGCCGAGATGGGCAAGCGCATCGCTGACCGACCGGATCGAGGTGATCCGCCGTTTCGCCAATATCGCGCGCGATGCCGAGGATGAGCTGGCGGACCTGATCGCGCGAGAGACCGGCAAGCCGGTGTGGGAAGCGCGCACCGAAGTGGCCGCCGTCGTCGGCAAGGTGGATATCTCGATCAAGGCTTATGCCGATCGCACCTCGCAGCGCCGTGTCGAGGGATCGGGCGCGCGCAACGCGCTGCGCCACAAACCGCATGGCGTGCTGGCGGTGCTTGGCCCCTACAATTTCCCCGCGCATCTGCCGAATGGCCACATGATCCCGGCGATGATCGCGGGCAATACGGTTCTGTTCAAGCCGTCCGAAAAGACCCCCGCAGTTGGTGAGAAACTGGTGGAGCTTTACCACCGGGCAGGCATCCCGAAGGGCGTGGTCCGTTGCGTTCAGGGCGGCCCGGATGTCGGCAAACAGCTCAGCAGCCATGACGACATCGATGGGCTACTGTTCACCGGCTCCGCGCGCACCGGCATTGCGCTCAACCGGCAATTCGCCACGCGTCCGGACAAGATCCTGGCGCTGGAAATGGGCGGCAACAATCCGATCATTGCCTGGGATGCGGACGACATTCACAGCGCCGCCGTGCTGGTGATCCAGTCTGCCTTCCTCACCGCCGGACAGCGCTGCACCGCCGCGCGCCGCCTGATCGTGAAGCGCAGTCAGGCCGACCAATTGATCGCCGAGGTAAAACGTACCGCGGACCGGCTGATTATCGATCACCCCCATGCCGATCCCGCGCCGTTCATGGGCCCGGTGATCGATAACAATACCGCCGACGGCCTGACCGAAAGCTTCGTCGCGCTGATGAGCCATGGTGGCCGGCCCATCAAACACATGCGCCGCCCGGATGAGACCCTTCCGTTCGTAACGCCGGGCATTATCGATGTCACCGACATGCCCGAACGCCCCGATATCGAGCTGTTCGGACCGCTCCTCCAGGTGATCCGCGTCGATGAGTTCGACGAGGCGATCGCGGAGGCGAACAACACCCGCTTCGGCCTGTCCGCTGCGCTGGTGGGCGGCGACAGCAAGCTCTATGACAAATTCTGGGCGAACAGCCGCGCCGGGATCGTCAATTGGAACGGCACCACCAACGGTGCCACCAGCCACGCGCCGTTTGGCGGCATCGGCCTGTCCGGCAACCACCGCCCGAGCGCCTATTACGCCGCCGACTATTGCGCCTTTCCGGTGGTATCCGCGGAGAACGACAAGCCCAATGCCCGTATCGGCATCGGCATCAAGGCCGACGAATATCACCCTGCCGAAGCAAGCGAGGAATAGGTCTGCGCGAAAGCGGACGGGTTAGAATATTCTTAGCTAAAGCTTCCCTTCACCCCGGCCAACGCTTCCTCATTTGCGCCGGAGGACGCCCGCCTCCATCTCCTGCATCATGACTGAAGCTACCACCATCGGCACCGTCCATCTGGTCGGTGCAGGCCCCGGCGACCCTGAGCTGCTGACGCTGAAAGCCGCGCGGCTGATCGAGCGGGCGCGGTTGATCGTCCATGACGGCCTTGTCGCGCCGGAAATCATGGCAATGGCGCGCCCTGATGCGCGCTTGATCTCGGTCGCCAAGAAGCGCGCGCGCCATACGCTGCCGCAGGAAGACATCAACGCTCTGCTGGTGGCTGAAGCTAAGGCGGGTCATGATGTCGTGCGGCTGAAGGGCGGCGATCCGTTCGTCTTCGGGCGCGGCGGCGAGGAGGCCGAGGAACTGCGCGCCGCGGGCGTTCCGGTGGAAGTCGTCCCCGGCATCAGCGCCGCGAATGGCTGCGCGGCCGAAGCGCTGCTCCCCCTTACCCACCGCGAGGATGCGAGCGCGGTCACCTTCGTCGCGGGCCAGTGCAAGGGGCTGAGTGATCAGAATTGGGCGGGGCTAGCGGGCAAGGGCCGCACGCTCGTCATCTATATGGGCGTCGCGACGGCCGATGCGATTTCGGAAAAGCTGATCGACGACGGCCTGTCGCCCGATACGCCGGTTGCCGTGCTGGAAAACGGCACCCGCGGCGACGCCCGCGCTATCCGAACGCTGCTGACCGATCTCGGCGCGATGATTGCGCGCGAAGAGGTGAAAAGCCCCGCGCTGATCGTGGTGGGCGATGTAGTGAAGCGCTCGAACGCGCTGGATAAATTTCGGCAGTCCGTTCGCGCTGCGCTAATGGTTTCTGGAGAATTGCGATGATCATTCTTACCGGCAACGACCTCAAGACCGGCGACGTCATCTGGTGGGCGGGCGAGACTGAATGGTCCCGCCATCTCTCCGATGCCGTCGATGCGGGCACGGAAGCAGACGCGATCCTGCAGCGCGAGGATGCGGCCCGCCGCGTCAATGCGGGCTACAGCGTGGAAGCCGAACAGACCGATCGCGGCCCGATGCCGCTCCACATCAAGGACCGGGTGCGCGCCAGCGGCCCGACGGTGCGGCAAGACCTTGCCATCGACACCAGCGTACCGATCGAGAAGGCGTAAGACCGATGTACCAGTACGATCAATATGACCACAGCCTCGTCGCCTCGCGCGTCGCGGAATTCCGTGACCAGTGCGAGCGCCGCCTGTCCGGCGAAATGACCGAGGATCAGTTCAAGCCGCTGCGCCTGCAGAACGGCCTCTATCTTCAGCTGCACGCCTATATGCTGCGCGTCGCCATTCCCTATGGCACGCTGTCGGGCCATCAGATGCGTATGCTGGCTAAAATCGCACGCAAATATGACCGTGATTATGGGCACTTCACCACGCGCCAGAACATCCAGTACAACTGGATCAAGCTGGAGGACGCCGCTGATATCCTGGCCGATCTCTCGACCGTGGAGATGCATGCGATCCAGACGAGCGGAAACTGCATCCGCAACATCTCGTCCGATCAATATGCCGGTGCCAGCGCCGAAGAGGCCGCCGATCCGCGCCCCTGGGCGGAACTGCTGCGGCAATGGTCCAGCTTCCACCCGGAATTCGCGCATCTGCCGCGCAAGTTCAAAATCTGCGTCATCGCGTCCGACACCGACCGCGCAGCCATGCGCCTGCACGATATCGGCATTCAGCTGGTGACGAACGATGCGGGTGAGCTTGGCGCACGCTTCTATGTCGGCGGCGGCATGGGCCGGACGCCCATGATCGCCCCGATGATCCGCGAGTTCGTCTCCGCCGACGATCTGATCAGCTACTGCGAGGCGTGCCTGCGCGTCTACAACCGCTACGGACGGCGCGACAACAAGTACAAGGCGCGCATCAAGATCCTGGTGCATGAGCTTGGCGCGGAAGAATATACGCGCCAGGTCGAGGAAGAATTCGCGCACATCAAGACGCTGGACCTCGATCCTCCGGCGGCCGAGCTGGAGCGTATCAAGGCCTTCTTCGCGGCCCCCGCATTCGAAGACGATGCGCCGACGCAGGTCGATCTGACCGATCCCGATTTCCGCATCTGGCACGATCAGAATGTGGCTGAGCACAAGCATCCCGGCTATGCCATCGCCACCATCAGCCTGAAGCCGGTCGGCGGCATTCCGGGCGATGCGACGGCGGATCAGATGGATTTGATGGCCGAGCTTGCCGAGCAATACAGCTTCGACGAGTGCCGCGTGACGCATAGCCAGAACATCGTTCTGCCGCATGTGAAGAAGGCCGATCTTTACGCGCTGTGGCAGAAGCTCGACGCGGCCGGCCTGGCGCCTGCCAATCTCGATCTGATCGGCGACATGATCGCCTGCCCCGGCCTCGATTATTGCAGCCTGGCCAATGCCCGCTCGATCCCGCTGGCGCAGAAGATTTCGCAGCGCTTCGCGGATCAGAGCCGCCAGAAGGATCTGGGCGAGCTGAAACTGAAGATTTCGGGCTGCATCAACGCCTGCGGGCATCACCATGCCGGCCACATCGGCATCCTCGGCGTCGATCGGAAAGGCGTGGAAAATTACCAGCTGCTTTTCGGCGGATCGGGCGCGGAGGATGTGAGCCTGGCCAAGATCACCGGCCCCGGCTTTACCGAGGACGGCGTGGTCGATGCGATCGAAACCGCGACCAACCTCTATCTGGAACGGCGCGAAGAAGGCGAACGCTTCGTCGACACTTATCGCCGTATCGGCATGGAGCCATTCAAGGAGGCGCTTTATGGCTGACGTCCAACTCCGTTACCGCGACGACGAACCGTCCGCCGAACCGGCTGTTTCGGTCGAAGCCTTCCAGGGCCAGACCAACGCATCCACCGTCCTGCTCGAATCGGGCGAGGATGCGCGCGAGCTGCTGCCCGTGCTGGATCGGCTGAAGCTCGTCATCGTGCATTTCCCCTCCTTCATGGATGGGCGCGGCTATTCTGCCGCCCGCATCCTGCGCGAGGCAGGATATAAGGGCGAACTGCGCGCCAGCGGCGACGTGCTTGTCGATCAGATCCGCTATATGCGCCGCTGCGGGTTCGACAGCTTTGCGCCGGACGAACCGCTGGACGAGGCCGCCGTCGAGCGCGCGCTTGGCTTTTACGACCATGTCTATCAGCCCGCCGCCGATGACGCAGTGCCGGTCTGGAAGCTGCGTCATGGGTAAGGAAGTGCGCATCCGCGACCGAATCGACGTTTCGCCGCGTTTCGTGGAGAGCGATGCGATTCGCCTGAACAACATGTTCCGGGGACGCGACACGGCGGAAATGCTGGAAAGCGTCATTCGCGATCAACTTGCCGGGGATGTCGCGCTTGTTTCGTCCTTCGGGGCGGAAAGTGCGGTGTTGCTGCATCTGGTGTCGCAGGTTGACCGCAGTCTTCCGGTGCTCTTCCTGGAAACCGGCAAGCACTTCCCCGAAACGCTCGCTTATCGCGATGAGCTGACGGATCGGCTGCGCCTCAACCTTATCAACCTTACGCCCGATCCGGACGAGTTGGCCGCAAAGGATGAGTCGGGCCTGCGCTGGTCCTATGATCCAGATGGCTGCTGCGACATCCGCAAGGTGCGTCCGCTCGCCCGAGCGATGGAGCGCTTCGATGCTTCTATTACGGGCCGTAAGGGCTTCCAGTCGGCCACCCGCCGCGGCCTGCCCCGGTTCGAGATCGATGCCAGCGATGGCGAGGGGCGGCTTAAGATCAACCCGCTGGCCGATTGGGACACCGCGCGGATCGAGGACTATTTCGAGCGCCATGATCTGCCGCGCCATCCGCTGGTGGCCGAAGGTTATCCCTCGATCGGCTGCGCGCCGTGCACCAACAAAGTGCGCCCCGGTGAAGACCCTCGTTCGGGCCGCTGGTCCGGCTGGGACAAGACCGAGTGCGGCATTCATTCGGACGGCGACCAAGCCGTATTCTGAAAACGCGCGGGAACTTTCCGCCATTTCCGTCATTCGTTGCGCGGCAGCAACAGCGACCATTAACTGACATAAATTTGTCAGTGGCCGGAACCGTGCGCATGGCTCATGCGTCTGATTGCCTACCCCATATGCTCAGCCGTGGTTAGTTTATGATTCACCAGTTGCTCTATCGGAGCCGAGCCGACATCGAAGTGTCGCCCGTGATTCTCGCATGCATCGGGCATCAGGCGGAAGAACGAAATCCCACCCTTGGTATCACCGGTTTGCTTTGCCATCAGGATGGCATGTTCATTCAGGTGCTTGAAGGCCCGCGCAGCGCCGTGGAGCTGATGATGGAAAAGATCGCCGACGACGGGCGCCATCATGAGATTGAGGTGATAAGCCGCCGCGATATTCCCGAGCGTGAGTTTGGGCAGTGGGCGATGGCGGTAATCTGCGAGAATGACGAGCGCGCGGTAGAACTGCTCGATCGCGGGTTCGAGAACGTATCTGGCGAGCCGATGGTGGTCAGCGCTGGCTATCACGATATCGAGCGCATCAATATGCTGCGGGCCGATTGACTTTCACGCGCGCGGCGTTATGCAGCCGCACATAGAAATTCGCGGTCGCCGGAGACGGCGGCCCTTTTTGTTTTGACGAAGTGGACTTGATGTCATGAAGCGCACCTTTCAGCCGAGCAATCTCGTGCGCGCCCGCCGCCACGGTTTCCGCAAGCGCATGGCGACTGCCAGCGGCCGCAAGATTCTGCGCGCCCGCCGTGCACGCGGCCGCAAGAAGCTGTCCGCCTGAGCGAAAGTCGGCCCGCGCTCCCGCCTCTCATGAAGATGCGGGATCGCAAATCCTTTCTTGCCGCCAATCGCGGGCGTCGCTTTGCGGCGCCCGGTTTCGTGCTGCTCGTCCATGACAGGCGAGACGGCGATGCCGCGATTCGCGTCGGCTACACCGTCACCAAGAAAATCGGCAATGCGGTTGTGCGCAACCGCATGAAGCGCCGCCTGCGCGAACTCGCGCGCGAGGCGCTGCCGGGAGGCGGCCAGCCCGGCGCGGACCATGTGCTGATCGGACGCGCCGGCGGGATCGAGCGCGATTTCCAGGCGCTGCGCGCAGAGCTGGCGACAGCGTTGCGCAAAACGGTGCGCTTGCCCTCCCCCAAGACCGAAAGCGCTACCGATTTCGGGAAAGCTGGCCAGTGATCGCCCGCGCGCTGATCCTGATCGCGCGCGGATGGCAGCTCGGCCCCTCGCGCATCCTGCCGCCCACCTGCCGCTACACGCCCAGCTGTTCCGCTTACGCGATCGAAGCCCTGCAGCGACACGGCGCGATTAAGGGTAGCTGGCTTGCGGCGAAGCGGTTATTGCGCTGCCAACCTTGGGGCGGCCATGGCCATGACCCCGTGCCCTGACGCTTTCCGAGGCCTGTTCGTCTCGCGTCCCCACTGACCAACGGAACCCACGTGGAAGATCGCCGCAATATCATCATCGCCGTCCTGCTGATCGGCATCATTCTGTTTGGCTGGCCCTATATCACGGGCCATTTCTTTCCGAACAACGAAGCCGCGTCCGCGCCGGTTGCGACCACGGATGAAGCCGCGCCGCCGGCCAATCCCGATGTGGTCGTGCCCACGAGCGCGGCGGGGCAGCGCAATCTGCAGGCCGCCTTGTCCGACGGGCCGCGCATCCAGGTCGATACGCCAAAGCTCGACGGCTCGATCAGCCTCACCGGCGCACGCATCGACGATATGATGCTGAAGAAATATCGCGTCGGCCTTGCCAAGAATTCGTCGGAGGTCCGCCTGCTGGCCCCTCCGGGCACCAAGGACGCCTATTTCTCGCGCTTCGGCTGGCTCGGCGAGGGCATCGAGCTGCCCAACGACAAAACCGTCTGGCAGGCAAGCGGCCCGCGCCTGACGCCCGAGACCCCGGTCACGCTCAGCTGGCGGAACGGCACCGGGCAGATCTTCCAACTGGTGCTGTCGATCGACGACAATTATCTCATCACCGTCGATCAGAAGGTCGCCAATCAGGGCGGCGGCCCGGTTGCGGTGCGCCCCTACGGCCTCATCAGCCGCCGCGGCGGCTCTCCCGACAAGAGCACCTGGACCATCCATGTCGGTCCGATGGGCGTGTTCGACGGCGCCGCCGATTATGACTGGAACTATGACGATGTCGAGGAAGCCGGGCCCAAGGGCGCGCAGTTCGAGACGACCGGCGGCTGGTTGGGCTTCACCGACAAATATTGGCTGACCGCGCTGGTGCCCGACCAGAAATCGCCGATCGACGCGGCCTTCCGCGCTTCCGGAGACGTCTATCAGGACGAGATGCTACGCAAGACGCCCAGCGTCATCCAGCCCGGCAAGCAGATTACGCAGCGCAGCTATTTCTTCGTTGGCGCGAAGGAAACCGACGTTCTGGATGCCTATCAGGACAAGCTGGGCTTCGAGAAATTCTCGCTCGCGATCGACTGGGGCTGGTTCCGGCCGATCGAGAAGATGTTCCTCTACATCCTCACCTGGCTGTACGATCTGACCGGCAATTTCGGTGTGGCGATCATCTGCCTGACGCTGATCGTGCGCGGCCTGATGTTCCCGATCGCGCAGAAGCAGTTCAAATCGATGGCGCAGATGAAGGCCATCCAGCCGAAGATGAAGAAGCTTCAGGAAAAGCATAAGGAGGACAAGCAGAAGCAGCAGCAGGAGCTGATGAAGCTTTACAAGGAGGAAAAGGTCAATCCGCTGGCCGGCTGCCTTCCCATGTTCCTTCAGATCCCGGTGTTCTTCGCGCTCTACAAGCTCTTGATGCTGTCGATCGAGATGCGCCACCAGCCCTTCGCGCTGTGGATTCAGGATCTTTCCGCGCCGGATCCGCTGACGCCGGTGAACCTGTTCGGCCTGCTGCCGTTCGATCCGCCCGGCATGCTGCACATCGGCCTGCTGCCGATCCTCTTGGGCGTCACCATGTTCTTCCAGTTCCGCATGCAGCCGATGACCGATCCGGTGCAGAAGCAGATGTTCTCCATCATGCCCTGGGTGATGATGGTATTCATGGCGCCCTTCGCCGCGGGTCTGCAGCTCTACTGGGTGGCGAGCAACCTGTTCACCATCGCCCAGCAGCGCCTGCTCTACGCCCGCCATCCCGAGCTGAAGGAGCAGATGAAGCGCGACGCCGAGGAAAAGCAGCGCGAACGCGAGGCGAAAAAGGCTTCGAACTGATCCTGTCCTCCCCGAGTTTGGCTCGGGGAGGATGTCCGCGCATTCGAAGGTTAGTTGACGACCGATTCCGTAGCCCTGAGCCTGTCGAAGGGCGGTTCTCCTTCGAGAACCGTGCTTCGACAAGCTCAGCACTCACGGATTTGGGCCAGATGTAACCCCGATGCAGGGCGGATGCCGGATTTGCTCAGCTTCTCAAAACGCCCCCCATTCGCGCAGGTAGGATTTTCTATCCTACTCGGCCCCCCTCCCCTAGGATCGCCCGCATGACCATCACGCCCTCCCTCCATATGCCGCCCACTCTCAATAGGCCGGGGGAAAACAGCCTCCCCCGTATGCGGACGTTCGTGACCTTACGATCACCGGCTGCCCTATTCATCGATTCGATCGATCAGGAGACGCACCCGTGATTGCAGACCACAACGCTCTTTTCTCAGGGCCGGTGAACTTCCTGAAGTCGGCGCCGAAGCTGGAATTCCTGCCCGAGCCGGACGCGCCCGAGATCGCCTTTGCGGGCCGTTCCAATGTCGGCAAATCCTCGCTGATCAACGCGCTGCTCGGCCGCAAGGCGATAGCGCGGACATCGGTGACGCCGGGCCGGACACAGGAACTCAACTTCTTCGAAGTCGGCACCCCGCCGCTCTTCCGCATCGTCGATATGCCCGGCTACGGTTACGCCAAGGCGCCGGTGAAAACGGTGCAGCGCTGGCGCTATCTCGTGAACGATTATCTGCGCGGGCGGCAGGTGCTGACGCGCACCTTCCTGCTGATCGATGCGCGCCGCGGCATCGGCAAGGTGGACGAGGAGATGATGGCCATGCTGGATGCCGCCGCCGTCAGCTATGCCGCCGTCCTCACCAAGACGGACAAGGTCAAACAGACCGAGCGCGATTCGGTGGCCGCGAAAGTGGAGGCCGAACTGCGAAAGCACCCCGCCGCCTTTCCGGGCCTGATCCTGACCTCTTCCGAAAAAGGCTACGGCATCGAGGAACTGCGCAACGCCGTGCTCGACGCGGTGCCGGAGTGAGCAACGCCCTTCCCCCCTTCCCCGCCAACCGTTAGGCCCAGGCACATGAAACTGATCATCGGCAACAAGGCCTATTCCAGCTGGTCCATGCGCGGCTGGCTGGCGGCCAAGCAATCCGGCCTGTCCTTCGAGGAAATCCTCGTGCCTCTCTATACCGACGACTGGGATGACCGGAAGCGCGAGGAAGACATGGCGCCCAGTCACGGCAAGGTGCCTATCCTGTGGGACGGGGAAAGCGTGATCTGGGATTCGATCGCGATCGTCGACTGGCTGGCCGACAAGACCGGGCGGGATCGCTTCTGGCCCAAGGACGAGGTCGCACGCGGCATGGCCCGATCCATGTGCGCGGAGATGCACTGCAGCTTCATGGCGCTGCGCCGCGAATGCCCGATGAACACGCGCCGCCAGTTCCCCGATCATGAAATCAGCGAAGATGCGCGCGCCGATGCCATCCGCGTGCTGCAATTATGGGCGGAGGCCCGCGCCCGATTCGGCAAGGCCGGGCCGTTCCTGTTCGGCACGTTCAGCGCTGCGGACATCATGTACGCGCCCGTCGCCTCGCGCTTTCGCACCTATGATTTCAAGCTGCCGGGCTTCGCCGCATCTTATTGCGACGCCATCCTGGGGCACCAATGGGTGCGCGACTGGTATGAGGCCGCCGAGGCGGAGGACTGGACGCTGGATCGGTACGAAGATCTTGGGGCCGAGACGGCATGAGTAGCGCGCCGGAGCATGCCAAACGTCTGATCGCTTGTGAGAGCGTGACCCCCGCCACCGGCGCGGTGTTCGATGCGCTGGAGGCGATGCTGGAGCCGCTGGGCTTCAACGTTACGCGCTTCACCGCAGGCGAGGATGCGCCCGCCGGGCCGGTAGAAAATCTCTACGCCGTGCGCGGCACCGGCGCCCGCCATTTCGCCTTTGCCGGGCATCTCGACGTCGTCCCCGCCGGTAACGGCTGGACGGGTGACGCGTTCGAGCCGGAAGAACGCGGCGGCCTGCTCTATGGGCGCGGCGCGGTGGACATGAAGGGCGCGATCGCCGCCTTCGTCGCCGCGCTGGACGATGTGCCGGAAGATGCCGGGCGGATCAGCCTGATCATCACCGGGGACGAGGAAGGCGATGCCGTCCACGGTACGCGCGCGCTGATGGAATATATGGCCGAGCATGCCATCGTGCCGGACATGTGCCTGGTGGGCGAGCCGACGTCCGTCGCCAAGCTGGGCGATATGGTGAAGATCGGCCGGCGCGGATCCGTAAACATGTGGGTCACGGTAAAGGGCACGCAGGGCCATGTCGCCTATCCGCAAAATGCCGACAATCCGATCACCAAGCTGGTCTCCATCCTCGCCGAACTGGACCGCGTGACGCTGGACCGCGGCACGGACTGGTTTCAGCCGTCGAACCTGGAGGTGACCGATCTTACGGTCGGCAACCGGGCGCACAACGTCATCCCGGGAGAGGCGAGCGCGCGGCTGTCGATCCGCTTCAACGACCGGCATACCGGCGCTGGGCTGACCGAGATGGTCCGTACCGTCGCGCAGCTGCACGGCGGCGAAGTGGAAGCGATCGTATCTGGCGAACCCTTCCTTACACCGCCTGGCGAACTTAGCGAAATCGTGGCGGGGGCGATCACCAAGGTGACGGGGATCGAGCCCGAACTCTCCACCAGCGGCGGAACGTCCGATGCGCGTTTCCTGTCCAAGCTGTGCCCGGTGGTGGAATTCGGCCTGCGCAATGCGACCATGCACAAGCTGGACGAGGCGGTGGAACTGGACGATCTGGACAAGCTGACGGTAATCTACCGCGAAATCCTGCTGAGCGCGCTGAGCGATCCGGCGGGATAATATTCACTTCCGTTCGGGCTGAGCTTGTCGAAGCCCCGTCCTTTCTGGCCGAGTAGAAGTACGGCCCTTCGACAAGCTCAGGGCAAACGGAATTTATTTAGGTCACAAACACTTACCGGCTTTTTCTCAGCACGATATACAGTGCGCCCTCGCCGCCATGGCGCGGATGCGCGCCGCGGACCGAGGCGATGCGACCCGCATGGCGTGAGGCCGCCAGCCAGTCCCGCACCGCCGCGCGGATTGCGCCGCGCCCTTCGCCGCTCGCCCGGTCATGCCCTCGGTCCCTGCCTGTCACGAGCAGGATGGTGCGGTAACCCATCGCCACCGCCTGCTCGAGCGCGCCGTCTAAGCGATCATAGGCCCCGGCCAGATTGCGGCCGTGCAGGTCGATCTGGAGATCGGGCTCCAGCCGTCCCTTGCTGATCTTGCGGTCCCAACTGCCGTCGAGGCGCTGGGACGACGGCGGTGGCGGCGGCGGCACTGGCAGCGGACGCGCCACAGGCACCCGCCCCTTCGGCTTGTTGGGTGGCGGCGCCTGAGGGGAAGCAGCTTTGGCAGGCGGAACGGGCGGCGGCGGAGCGGGCCTTGCTTTCTCGATCGGGCGCACCGTCGCAATCACCCGGGCCCACAGCGCCTGCTCCTCCGCATCCAGTTGGCGGCGGCTCATCGGATAGGCCTGCCGGTCAAAGCCCCAGCCGTGCAGCCGAGGCCTTGGGGATCAGCACCAGCGCACTGCCGCGCGCGGACATACCGCCAGCAATAGCCCGCGCTTCCTCGCCCGCGCCCCAGAAAGTGTCGAACCGGTTCGCGCCCTTGATAGCCCCGCCGGTATCCTGCGCCACCCAGATGCCGTTCGGCTCTGCCCGGTCGAGCGAAACCCAGACCGGCGCGCCCAGCGGAACGAAATTGGGGTCCGCCGCCACCGTGACGCGGGGTGTGACGGCATAGCCCATCGCGCCCAGCGGTCCCGGTCCGGTCAGTTCCTGAAAGAACACATAGCTTTTGTTCTCATCCATGATGCGCCGCCCTTCCTCTGGGTGGCGGCGAAGCCAGGAAACGATACCTTGCATAGAACTCTCGCCGGGGCCGAGCAGCCCGCGATCCTTCATCAGCCTGCCGATGCCGGTATAGGCGCGCCCGTTCTGGCTGGCATAACCGATGCGCATCACGCCGCCGTCGGGCAGACGGAGCCGCCCCGAACCCTGCACCTGCAGGAAGAACAGCTCGACTGGATCGGCGGCCCAGCCAATCACCGGCGCGCGTCCTTCCAGCGATCCGTTCACGATCTGGGCACGGTCATCGTAAAGCACCAAGCTTGTGCCATCGACTTTTCCGCGGACTTTCTTGCCGGCCAGCTCTTCGTTGAACTGGCCCAGGTCCACATCGATCAGATCGCGCGGGCGACCATAGATGGGCGTATCGTAACCGGCGCGGCGATGGCGCGATCCGGCAATCTCCGGCTCGAAATAGCCCGTTGCGAAGGCGGTCCCATCGCTCACCTGCACGGGCGTGAACCAGCGCGCAAAGAAGGCGGCGGCATCGCGGTCCGAAGCACTGGCGGCGGCAGCGCACGCTTCGCTCCAGTCTTCATTTTGCGTCAGACCGCTGCGATCGGTGCGGCGTTGCAGGCCGGGGCAGCTAAGCCGGAAGGCCCCGAGAGCCGAAACCGCACGGGCGGGATCGAGGTTGAGCGAAGCAATCGCGGGGCCGCGCTGCAGGGCGCTGGCCGCCGCCGTCAGCCCGTCACCGCGCGCGGCGCCCGAAGGCAAAGGCGCGCGCGCCGTCGCCGGGATCGGCACAGCCGCGCGGTCACCTGAAGCGGGGCCGCGCATCGGCACGGGCGGCACCGGCACAGGGCTGGTCGAAGGCGTTTCATAGCCAAGCTGTGGCGGGCGCTCTCTCGATGCGCTGCGCACGCCGCCATCGGGGACGATACCCGAACAGGCAGACAGCAGAACGGCGGCCGAAGCCGCCGCAACCAAATTTCTCATGGAATGGAAAAGACCGGTCATCCCGGTCTGATGTCAAACCGTTGCGGTCTCGACAAGCGTCCAATTGGGATCGTTCGAGGTCAGGTCGCGCTGGAAGGTCCACACATCATGAGCTTCGATCGCGTCCGTCATGGATCCGCCGATCACATTGCCGTCCTTGTCCCGCACCAGCGCCGCAATGTCCGAATCGAACTGCAGCGTGACGCGCGCGATCGGGCGGCGATAATCCGCCTCGGTAATCTTGGCTTCCTCGATACGCACGAGGCGGTGCTCCAACGTCTCGCCGCGCTCCTCGCGGGCATCGATCGCTTCGATGAAGCTGCGGCCGACTTCTTCATCGGTCAGATATTCCAGCGTCTCGCGGTCACCGCTCCAGAAAGCCTCCAGTACCATGCGATAGGCCGACTTGGCGCCTTCCACGAAGCGGGCAGGATCGAAATCCCGGTCGGCAGCGGCGATGGCAGCCAGATCGCGGCTTGCGGAAGCGGCGGCAGGAACATCGCCGATCTGCGGTGCGCCCTCGCGCTTGTCCTCATTCGGGCGCGGCGCGGCGACCGGCGCGCGCGGCGCTTCTTCCACGCGGCGCGGCATCGGCTCCTGCTCATGCCCCGTGCGCTTGCCGAGCACGGAATAGAGGCGCAGGCCAAGAAAACCTGCGAGCAACGCTAGGATGATGATTTCGGGCGTCACGATGCCTCCGATAAGCGCAAATTGGCCGCAACCCAAAAGCGGTACGGCTTTCCGATACATAGGTTGAATGCGGTCAGCTTTCAAATCTCTTTACAATGTTTGGCCCGCTAGCGCCGCGATGCGGTGCTGGGACGCGCTGAGCGGCGCATGGATGCGGTGCCGGTTGCTCTATCCCCCCGCCACTGCTAGTCGCGCTCGCAATCCGATGCCGGGGCCGAACGGCCGCCTGCACCACCCAACAGACAGGACGCATATCATGGCCGAAGAAGGCATCGATCTGGAAAATCTCAACGCGGGCGAGACGATGGCGAACGGCGCCGACAACGGCCCGACCGTTGGCGTACTCAGCCAGTATGTGAAAGACCTGTCGGTCGAGAACCCGAACGCTCCAGACAGCTTCAATTGGGCCGGCCAGCCGCAGATCGACGTCAGCGTCAACATTCAGTCCAACGCCCTGAATGAAGAGGTTCACGAAGTTGCGCTGAAGCTGAACGTCCAGGCGAACAGCGAAAAGGGCGTCAGCTTCATCGTCGAGCTGGTCTATTGCGGCCTTTTCGGCCTACGCAATGTGCCCGAAGAAGCGGCGCACCCGTTCCTCTTTGCCGAAGCGCCGCGCATCATCTTCCCGTTCGCCCGTCGCATTCTGGCCGATGCCGTGCGCGATGCCGGCTATCCGCCGCTGATGCTGGAGCCGATCGACTTCAACCAGCTCTATCTGCAGCAGCGCGAGCAGGCGGCAGGTCAGCCGGGCGGCGAAGCGCCGGTCGGCCAGGCCTGAGCCTGATGGTGGCGGCCGCCGCTCCGGCGACGGCCGCACCGCTTGAAAAGAGGCGGGCGTGAACCTCGCCAAATCTCTCGGCTCCATCGGCGGCCTGACGCTCGTCAGCCGCGTGCTTGCGCTCGTGCGCGATGCGTTGCAGGCCCGCTATGTCGGCGCAGGCTTCGCTTCGGACGCCTTCCTCGTCGCATTCCGCCTGCCGAACATGTTCCGCGCGCTCTTCGCGGAAGGGGCGTTCTCGGCGGCGTTCATTCCGATGTTCAACCGCCGCGTGGCCGAGGGCGGCGGCAAGCCCGCCGGCTTCGATTTTGCCGAGCGCACGCTGTCCGTGCTGTTCCCGATCGTCGCGGTCTTCACGATCGTGCTTCTGCTCGCGGCTTTTCCGCTGACCTACGCCTTGTCGGGTGGCTTTAACGATCCCACGCCCGCACAATTCGCGTTCGCGGTCACGCTATCGCGGATCACCATTCCCTATCTGCTGATGATCAGCCTGGTGTCGCTCCTTGGCGGCATATTGAACTCGCTCGATCGTTATTGGGTCAATGCCGCCGCGCCGATTCTGCTGAACCTCGCGATGATCGCGGGCCTCGGCCTTTTCCATGGTGACGATGCCTATGAAACGGCGATGGTGCAGGCGCTTTCGGTCACCGCGGGCGGGGTGCTGCAGCTGCTGTTCCTGATCTGGGGCTGCCGCCGCGCCGGCATCAAATTGTCGCTCAAGCTGCCGCGGATCGACAAGGATATCCGCCGCCTGTTCAAACTGATCCTCCCTGCCGCCGCGGGGGCGGGCGCGACCCAGATCAACCTGCTTATCTCCACCGCGCTGGCCGGAGGCCTGCTGGCGCCGGGCGCGATCAGCTACATCTATTATGCGGACCGGCTGAACCAGCTGCCGCTCGGCCTGATCGGCATTGGCCTCGGCACCATCCTGCTCCCCACGCTCTCGCGGCTTCTGGGCGAAGACAAGCCGGACGAGGCAATGCACATGCAGAACCGCGGGATCGAACTGGCGCTGTTCCTGACGCTGCCCGCCACCATCGCGTTCCTGACCATCGCGGACCCGATCGTGCGCGGGCTTTTCCAGCGCGGCGCGTTCAGCGCGGAGGCGACCCAGGCCACCGGCCAGGTGCTCGCCGCCTTCTCGATCGGCCTTCCCGCTTATGTGATGATCAAGGTGCTGACGCCCGGCTATTATGCGCGGCACGACACGCGCACGCCGGTGCGTTTCGCCATGATCGCGATTGCGGTCAACATCGTCGGCAATCTCGCGCTCATCCCCACCATCGGCTATCTCGGACCACCGCTGGCAACGGCTGTGTCGGCGAGCATCAATGCGTTCCTGTTGTTCTGGACGCTGCGCAAACGCGGGCAGTTTGAGGCCGATGCGCAGCTTGTGCGCCGTCTGCCGCGCCTTGCGATTGCAGCGCTTCTGATGGGCGCAGCGCTGTGGTTTTCCCGCCCCCTCGCCGTCCCGCATATGAGCGGGTCGCTCATCGAAAAGTCCATCACGCTTGCCATCCTTTGCTCGGCTGGCGGCGCGGTCTATTTCGCCGCCTGTTTCCTCACCGGCGCCTTTCGTTTAGGCGACATCCGCGCGATGGTTCGCCGCCGCGCGCCCACTTCTTCCGCACCCCAACAGGAAACCGACTGATCATGCGCGTCGTCTCCGGCATTCAGCCCACCGGCAATCTCCACCTCGGCAATTATCTCGGCGCGATCGTCAACTGGGTGAAGATGCAGGACGAGGGCGAGTGCCTGTTCTTCCTGGCGGACCTACACGCCATCTCCATGCCGCACGATCCCGCCACCTTGCGCGCCGGCACGCGTGAGATGGCGGCTGCGCTGATCGCCAGCGGCGTCGATCCCGACAAGGCGACCTTGTTCAATCAGGCCAGCGTGCCCGCCCATGCGGAGCTGCAATGGCTGCTCAACGGCACCGCGCGCATGGGCTGGCTGAACCGCATGACGCAGTTCAAGGACAAGTCGGGCAAGAATCGCGAAGGCGCCAGCATCGCCCTGTTCGCCTATCCCGTGCTGCAGGCGGCGGACGTGCTTCTTTACAACGCCACCCATGTGCCCGTGGGCGACGATCAGAAGCAGCATCTGGAGCTGGCCCGCGATATCGCGGAAAAGTTCAACCACGATTCCGGCACCGAAACTTTCGTGCTGCCCGAACCCTATATCGGCCAGCACGCCGCGCGGATCATGTCCTTGCGCGACGGTAGCGCCAAGATGAGCAAGTCCGATCCGTCGGACATGAGCCGGATCAATCTGGCGGATGATGCCGATACCATCGCCAAGAAGATCAAGAAGGCGAAGACCGATCCTGAGCCTCTACCTGAGACGATGGAAGAGCTGGAAGGTCGCCCCGAAGCGCGCAATCTGGTGGCGATCTACGCCGCTCTGGAAGACCGCGCGCCCGCCGACGTGCTGGCAGACCATAGCGGTAAGGGTTTCGGCCAGTTCAAGCCGGCTCTCGCCGATCTCACCGTCGCGAAGCTGGCGCCGATTTCCGAGCGCTTCAACGCGCTGAAAGACGATGACGCCGCAATCGACGCGATACTTGCCAAGGGCGCAGCCAAGGCGTCCGAAACCGGCGCACCGATCCTTGCCAGCGCGTACGAGGCTTTGGGCCTCCTGCGCTGACCGGGATCGCGCGCCTGCGCGCGCATCTTTCGAGACCGTGAACAAATGGCGGCAATTGCAGCCAAGCGTGTTCCGTGTGCGTTCAATTGATGTTCAGTGGCGGAACGCTATGTTCTGTCATAACATCAATCCCGCGCCCCGTTTGTGTGTCGGCGTGTGTATCGGAGGAGCCCGCCCATGTTTTCCATTCAGTTCAAGAAAGCCGCGAAAATCGCCGCGCCGGCCATGCTGCTGGGACTAGCGGCCTGTGCCACGCCGTTTCAGGCCAATGTGTCCCGCTTTCAGCAGCTGCCGCCCGCACAGGGGCAGACGTTCACCATCGTCGCTGAAGATCCGGCCAATGCCGGCGGTATCGAATTTGGCGAATATGCCAACATCGTTGCGTCCGAGATGGTCCGGCAGGGCTATCGTCCGGCAGCCAGCCCCGCTGCCGCCGATCTGGTCGTGAGCTTCGGTTACGGTGTCGATGATGGCCGCGAAAAGATCGTAAGCGATTATTCGCCCTTCGGCCGCGCCGGATTTTACGATCCGTTCTGGGGCCCCCGCTTCGGCCGTGGGTTCTACGGTCGTCGATTCATCTATGGCTGGAATGACCCGTTCATTTATGGCGGCGGCCTGGGCTTCGGCGGGCCGGACATCCGCAGCTATACCGTCTATACCGGGGAGATCGATCTGAAGATCGACCGCGCCGGAACCGGCGAGCGTCTGTTCGAAGGCCGCGCTCAGTCGCATTCGCGCACCGATAATCTTACCTATCTGGTGCCCAATCTGGTCGAGGCCATGTTCACAGGCTTCCCCGGCAACAGCGGAGAAACGGTACGCATCTCGGTTGCGCCGCCCTCGCGGAGCTGAGCCGCGGCGATAGCGAATACGAAAAAGGCGGCCTGCGAGGCCGCCTTTTTTATGGGTCGATTCTGTCGAGCAAAATAAGGCGCTCAGGCCTCCAGCTGACGCAGCAGCGCGCGGACGTCGTTATCCATCTCGCTATCCTTGCCGCGCAGTTCCTCCACCAGACGAACTGCGTGGATCACAGTGGAATGGTCACGGCCGCCGAATTTACGGCCGATTTCCGGATAGCTGCGCGGGGTCATCATCTTGGCGATATACATCGCTACCTGACGCGGGCGCACCACGGCGCGGGCACGGCGCTTGGAGCTCATCTCGCTGCGGTCGATCCGGTAATACTCGCACACGGTGCGCTGAATCTCATCGATCGTGATGCGGCGGCGACAGGCGCTGAGGATGTCCTTCAGCTGCTCTTCGGCCAATTGCTTGGAGACGGGCTTACCGGTCAGCTGCGCATAAGCGAGCAGCTTGTTAAGGCCGCCCTCCAGCTCGCGCACATTGCGGCTGATCGTGCGGGCCAGGAATTCGACCACCTCATCGCCGACCTGAACCGACGGCATACGCTCCAGGCGCTGTTCCAGGATCGTGCGGCGCAGCTCCAGATCCGCCGGCTGAATATCCGCGACCAGACCTTGCGACAGGCGCGAGAGGATGCGCTGATCTACGCCGTCCAACGCCTGGGGCGCGCGGTCCGCAGCCACCACCAGACGGCGGCCCGAGCCGACGATCGCATCGATCGTGTGCAGGAACTCCTCCTGCGTGGACATTTTGCCGATGATGAACTGGATGTCGTCGATCAGCAGCAGATCGGCAGCGCGCAGGCGCTGTTTGAACGCCATCGTGTCCTTGGCGCGCATCGCGGTCACGAATTCCATCATGAAGCGCTCGGCGGGCATATAGACCACCTTCGCGCCCGGATTCCCCTCTCGCCAGGCATGGCCGATGGCGTGCATCAGATGGGTCTTGCCCTGCCCCGTCGCCGCCTGAAGATAGAGCGGATTGAACAAGGGCGCTTCGGGCGCCGCCATACGCTCGGCTGCGGTGAAAGCCAGCACATTCGCCTGTGCCTTAACGAAATTGGCAAAGGTGTACCGCGGATCGAGCGCGCTGTCCTGCGCCGCTGCGCTATCGCGTTCGATCGGCGCGGCATCCTCGACAGGGCGCAGGCGATGGATCTGCGCGCCATTGGGCTGCGACCGGATCGCCAGCGTGCGCACCTCCGGAATCACGCTCTTCCACGCCAGGCTCAGCCGATCGACATAATGATCGCGCACCCATTTGGCCGAAAAGTCGGACGGCAGCAGTAGCTCCAGCGTGCCTTCATCCGAATTGAAGCTGCCGAGCTTTATTGGGCGGATCCATTGCCCGAAGATCTGTGCGCCAAGATCACGGCGCAGCCCCCCCACGATGCTCTGCCAGGCTTCGCCCAGCATCTCGTCCGTCGATCCTTCATGCAT